>DAOORM010000338.1:0-3040 GCA_035389265.1 Flavobacteriales bacterium
CAACAGCATCAACAGCATCCTCGGTAACTACGGCAGCACCATCGACCTCGATGGACATACCTGGTTCAAGCAGGGTGATGACGCAGCTGTAGCCCAGTTGGTGAAGGACATGAACGCGGGCAGCATCGGAGCCTTGTTCATCGCCGGTGTGAATCCCGCCTACAGTTTGCCGAACGCAGCGGAATTCAAGGCCGGCTTGGAGAAGGTCGCTCTCAGCGTGAGCTTCAGCGGCTACGCGGATGAGACCGCCAGCCTGTGCAGCTGGATCTGCCCGGACCACCACTACCTGGAGAGCTGGAACGATTTCCACCCGAAGGTGGGTCAGTACGCGTTGGCGCAACCCGCTATTCGTCCCCTGTTCAACACCCGCCAGTGGCAGGAGAGCTTCCTGGCTTGGAGTGGTTCCACGAGCAGCTACTACGACCACATCCGCAGCGTGTGGCAGGCCAACCAAGCTCCGGAGATGGGCCTCTTCGAGGACAACTGGAACATGGCCGTGCACAACGGTGTGGTGACCATGCCCGTAACCCCTGCAGCCACAGCGTCAGCATTCGCTGGTGATGTGGCCGCTGCCACCGCTGCTGCGGCGAAAGCCAGCGCCAATGCCGGCGAATTCGAACTCGCGCTCTACACCACTGAAGCCATCGGAAGCGGGCAACACGCCAACAACCCGTGGTTGCAGGAAATGCCCGACCCGCTCACCAAGATCACGTGGGACAACTACGTGTGCATGAGCCCGGCGGATGTGGAGAAGCTCGGCCTGAACATGTACCTCGGCGAGAAGGCGCCGGCCAGCCTCGTCACCGTGAAAGCGGGCGACAAGGAGATCACCCTCCCCGTGGTGCCGGTGCCGGGACAGAAGTCCGGTACGGTCGCCATCGCCCTCGGCTACGGCCGTGGTGAGAATGGTGAGAAGGTGGGCAAGGCCGCTTGCGTCACCGACCACAACGGTGAGTTCAAGCCAGTGGGTAAGAACGCCTATCCGTTCGCTGCCTTGCTGGATGGCGCGGTGAACTACGATGTGGTGAACGTGACGGTGACCTCTGCGGGTGCGACCTTTCCGGTGGCCATCACGCAGACCCACCTTACGGACATGGACCGACACAGCGTGGTGAAGGAGACTTCCATCGCCACTTACAAGTCTGGTGATAAGCGCGCGTATAACCACCCGCATGAGCTCGCGGTGCACGAGGATGTGAACGGCGATGGCGTGATCAACGCCCTCGACAAGAAGCCCGTGGCCGAGTTCGACCTGTGGGAAGAGCATCCGGTGGAAGGCGTTGGGCACCGTTGGGGCCTGAGCATCGACCTGAACGGTTGCATCGGTTGCGGCGCCTGCATCACGGCCTGCAATAGCGAGAACAACATCTCGGTGGTGGGCAAGGACGAAGTGCGCCGCAGCCGCGAGATGCACTGGTTGCGCCTGGACCGCTACTACAGCTCCGACATGACCAAGGAGCGTGCGAAGGAGGAGGGGTTGGGCAAGATCGACATGTACCTCGAGATGGAGGTGCCGAGCGAGACGCCTACGGTGATGTTCATGCCGGTGATGTGCCAGCATTGCAACCACGCACCGTGCGAAACGGTATGTCCGGTGGCCGCTACCACGCACAGCAACGAGGGCCTCAACCAGATGGCCTACAACCGCTGCATCGGCACCCGTTACTGCGCCAACAACTGCCCTTATAAAGTACGTCGCTTCAACTGGTTCAACTATGTGACCAGCGACTTCGCCGAAGTGAACCCGGCGTGGGACGACCTGGGCCGCATGGTGCTGAACCCGGACGTGACCGTGCGCGGTCGCGGTGTGATCGAGAAGTGCAGCATGTGCGTGCAGAGCATCCAAGCGGGCAAGCTCGCCGCGAAGAAGGCCGGTGTGCCGGTGGAGGATGGTGCCATCGAAACGGCGTGCAGCGCAGCATGCGGAACCGGGGCCATCGTCTTCGGTGACCTGAACGACAAGAAGAGCAAGGTGCGTGGCTTGGCGGACAGCGACCGCAGCTACCACATGCTGGAGGAGATCGGTGTGAAACCCAACGTGAATTACCTGGTGAAGGTGCGCAATACCGATGAGGCTGCTGCACCCCACGCCTGAGCAACGATAAGGACCCTATGCATTCAGAAGCAGCGATCCGAGAACCGCTCATACTGGGTCACAAGACCTACCACGATATCACGCAGGATATCGTAGGGCCGATCGAGAACAAAGCTCCTCGCGGCTGGTATGTGCTCATCACCATTGCCGGGCTCATCGCGCTGTACGGCGTGGGCTGCATCACCTACTTGCTCAGCAAGGGGATCGGCACCTGGGGTTTGAACAAGAGCGTGGACTGGGCTTGGGACATCACCAACTTCGTGTGGTGGGTCGGTATCGGTCACGCCGGCACGCTGATCAGTGCGGTGTTGTTGCTGTTCCGCCAGAAGTGGCGCATGGCCATCAACCGCTCGGCGGAAGCGATGACCATCTTCGCCGTGATCATGGCGGGCACCTTCCCGCTGATCCACATGGGTCGTTTGTGGGTGGGTTACTGGGTGTTCCCCTTGCCCAACCAGTTCGGTTCGTTGTGGACCAACTTCAACAGCCCGCTGCTGTGGGACGTGTTCGCGATCAGCACCTACTTCAGCGTTTCGCTGGTCTTCTGGTACATCGGCCTCATCCCTGACTTCGCGACCATCCGCGACAAGGTGACCAAGCCGGGAATGAAGAAGGTCTATAGCATCCTCAGCTTTGGATGGTCCGGCAACGCCAAGGCTTGGACGCGTTTCGAAGAGGTGAGCTTGGTGCTCGCCGGCGTGGCCACTCCGCTGGTGTTCTCGGTACACTCCGTGGTGAGCTTCGACTTCGCCACCTCGGTGATCCCCGGTTGGCACACCACCATCTTTCCGCCCTACTTCGTGAGCGGTGCTGTCTTCAGCGGTTTCGCCATGGTGCAGACCCTGCTTTTGGTGATGCGCAAGGTGATGAAGCTCGAGAGCTATATCACCGTGAAGCACGTGGAGTACATGAACATCGTGATCATCGTCACGGGTTCCATCGTGG
>DAOORM010000339.1:0-3024 GCA_035389265.1 Flavobacteriales bacterium
GTGCACGTTGTTGGCCACGAAGCGCCACCTCAGCTTTCCTCCGGCCAAACGCTTCAAGGGCTTCTTCCCCGTTGGGTACCCGTGGCCGATCTCGTGCGGGTTCTGCAGCACACCGGTGGCGGCGATGGTGAAGGCGCTGTCCATTTCGAGGGTCACATCGAAATCGCCCCATACCCCATGGAACTCACGCCCCGCATAAGGATAGGCATGCCAACCCCGATGGTCGTACTCGGCCAGTTTCGGGTACCACTGGGCCATGCTGTAGGCCACCTCCTCCGCGTTATCACGGCCACTGCGGCGGATCTGCACCGGCACTTGCCCGTTGAAGGTGTAATCGAACGTTGTGCTCTTCTTGGGCATCAACGGCTTGGCAAGGACCACCTTCAGCACGGTACCGAGCGGCTCCAACGTGGCGGGCTTCCCGTCCTGTCTGAGTTCCTTCACCTGCTGAAGTCCGATCTGGTGCGGTTCCAGCTCAGCGATGCGCCCTCCCACCCGATCATCCGGATCCACGATGGTGCGTGACCGTACATCCATCTCGCTACCAGGCTGGAAGGCGTTGAAATACAAGTGGAAGAAGACCTCGCGGAGCGTGTCGGGGCTATTGTTGGTGTAGACCAGCTTTGTGGTGCCCGTGAAGGTGTGGTCCGCCGCGTTCAACGCGACGTCCATCGTGTACTTCACCCGTTGCTGCCAGCGGTCGCATTGGGCATGCGCCGCGTTCATCAGCAGCAGCGCACACACCGTGGCTCCGAACATTCCCCTTCGATCCATCATGCCACAAAGAAAGGTGCCGCCCCGTTCTGGAGGCGGCACCGCGTTGTGGTAGGTTGTACGTGGGTTCAAGAAAGCAAGCGTTGCCGTAGGGCGAACTCCAGCTGCTGATTGGCTGTGATGAGCCGCTCGGTGTAAGCGATCCGCTCCTCCTCGGCTTTCACCTCCCCGAACGCCTTTTGCACGGCATCGGCAAGCTCATCGGCGTTCCAAGGCTTTGCGCTGTAGTGCGAAACACCGGCTTTGTTCACCGCCTCCACGATGGCCTCCAGATCGGAGTACCCGGTGATGAGCATGCGTTTGATGTTGGGGTAGCGGTCGCGCACAAGCGACAGCATCTGGCTTCCCGGAGTCCCCGGCATGCGCTGGTCCGCGATCACCACGTGGACATGACTCGTGGCCAAATGCTCCCATACCTCCTTCATGTCTTTGGCCAGGAGTACGTCCATCTGACGCCGGAAAGTGGCGAGGAAGGCCTGGCGGTTGCCGGCATCATCGTCCACGAACAGCACACAAGGGCGTTCGGGTTCTTTGGCGAGTTTGGGGGCAGCGCTCATGGCTAGTGGTCTTTAAGTAGGCGCCATTACGTGCGAGAGGATGCCTGGGTTACAGCTGATTTGTTAATATTTTGTTCATAACTTTTAGGCAACTACCTTCGACCCGTCTTTTGAGAATCTTCGCCTAACTCTCCGAACGCTCTATGGACAATTTGCGTGAAGCGCTGCTCAACGCTTCAGCACCTGACCGGGACAGCTACCGGCCACTGATCTTCAGGCCTATGGACCCCATTGACCGGGTCCGCTTGGAGGATCTGCTGAAGACAAGGCCCCAACTCGTCGTGCATGACGTGTTGGAGAACCAGCTTGCCGAACTGGTGCGTTGCACGCACCCGGAACGGCGTTTCACGCCCAGTGAACTTCAGGGCGCCGTAAAGGAACACCTGAATGGCCGGTCTTTGGGTGAATATGGTGTATGGGTTTATTACCCGTGGCAAGGGCGACTTGTGCACCTTCTCGAAGATGCTGAATTCGCTCTTGTCCGCACGGATCGCAACAGGAACAAGATCACGCGAGAAGAACAGCTTCTACTCGCCAGGAAGAAGGTCGGGGTGATCGGACTAAGTGTGGGGCAGAGTGTTAGTCTCACTTTGGCGCTCGAACGAGCCTTTGGGGAGATCAGACTAGCTGATTTCGACACGCTCGAGCTCAACAACCTCAATCGGATACGTAGCGGTGTCCATGAGATGGGCACTCTCAAGGTCGTGAACACGGCGCGCGAGATCGCGGAGTTGGATCCCTTCCTGAAAGTCACGATCTTCCCGGAAGGCATCACCAAGGAGAACATGGACCGCTTCTTCACCGAGGGCGGGGAATTGGACCTGTTGATCGAGGAATGCGACAGCGTGGACATCAAGATCCTCGCGCGACAAAAAGCCAAAGTACTCCGCATTCCGGTGGTGATGGATATGAGCGATCGCGGTTGCATGGATGTGGAGCGATTCGACTTGGAACCGGAAAGACCGATCATGCATGGTTGGATCGACCACTTGGACCTCGAAGCGGCCGGGCGACCGATGACGAACGAAGAGAAGATCCCTTACATGCTTCCGATCGTGGGTACCGAGACGCTGAGCACCCGCATGAAGGCTTCCATGATCGAGATGGGCGAGACCATTTCCACTTGGCCACAACTGGCAAGTTCGGTCACCTTGGGTGGCGCCATGACCACCGACGTATATCGTCGGATCATGCTGGGGCAGTTCAAAGTGTCCGGGCGCTGGTATGTGGACCTGGACGAGCTGATCGCTGATCCGGTGGGCGCTGAGCCTGGTAGCCGTGAAACCTCGCTTTCTCCTCCGGAAAAGAGCACCGTTGCGACTACTGGAGATCTTGGCCGGAAAGCCGCTGCCATGCCCATTCCACCTTCAGTTGCCCAGGAGTTGGCGATTGCAGGTGCCTTGGCTCCATCAGCTGGTAATACGCAACCCTGGCATTTCGCACTAGAGAATGGTCGGTTGAACGTACTTCACAATGGAATTCGGTCGGCTTCACGCTGGGATCCAGACCACTTGATGGCCCACCTCGCGCTCGGCGCGAGCATCGAGAACATGTCGATCAAGTCGGTTGACCTCGACATCCCTGTCAACGTTGAACTGCTTCCGGAGGGTGGCTCTAGCAACTTGATCGCTAGCATCGAAGCTGCACATGGGGCGCAGCCGATCATGAATGAACGGTCAAAACAACTGGCACC
>DAOORM010000340.1:0-3023 GCA_035389265.1 Flavobacteriales bacterium
AGCAGCCGCGAACACGCCGCCATGCAGCCGCGTCACCTCGGGGTGAAGGCCGTTCTGGTGAAGAGCTTCGCCCGCATCCACGAGACCAACCTGAAGAAGCAGGGCATGCTAGCCCTCACCTTCAACAACGAGGCCGATTACGAGAAGATCCAGGAGGACGACCGCATCGACTTCACCGATCTTACCGCGTTCGCACCGGGGAAACCGCTTACGCTTGTGCTCAACCACAAGGACGGCAGCTCCGACAGCATCCAGGTGAACCACACGTACAATGCCCCGCAGATCGAGTGGTTCAAGGCGGGTGGTGCGTTGAACATCATCCGGGCACAGCAAAAAGGCTGACCTCGAACACACATCGTATCCTTGCAGGGCTGGGCTATTGGGTCTGGCCCTGTTCATATGCTACGTCACCTCGCCCTCTCGACTTTCATGTTCATGGTACACTTCTGTATGGGGCAACCCGTGGTGGGTATCAAGGCTGGGGCGGATCGCTCCATGATCACCGTCGAGGCCGGTACTGAAGTGTTCCCCGGAACACCGGACCCCACGGCAGAGGGAGGCTGGGGATACCATGGTGGTGCATTTGCCGAGATCAAACTGCATGAAGATTGGTTCCTACGCCCCGAGTTGGTCTATGCGCAACGGAGCCATGCCTATGCGGTCGTGTTCGATTCAACACTCCTTGGGATCACCGCTCGGGTGGAGGCGGATGTTGACGTGAAACGGTCCTACCTGGAAGTGCCACTTCTTCTCGGCTATCGTGTTTCGGAGAAGTTCTCGGCGATGCTTGGCCCTTCAGTCGGATATCTGTTGGGCAACAACGCTGTTACGACCGGAGCGTTCACGGTAGGCGGTTTCTTCCCAGGCTTGTCCCTGCCATTCTCCGACTCGAACAACACGACCACGGGACTGAATGAACTCAGGCTGTCACTTGTAGGTGGATTCGCTTTCCGCACGACTTCGGGCTTCGAAGTGGGAATGCGCTACTGCCATGGCCTTGGATACCTCGAGTCCGATACGAACGTTCTTAGAACACGTGCTTCGGTCATCCAGCTGGCCGTTGGTTACGCTTTCCTACGTTGACCGCGGTGCGCCAAAGCGCCGGCCCTGTTCGGCACGGTCTTCGCCTTACAGCCCCGTCTTTGTCCGGGAGACACTAACTTGCCCGGCACTTCGCACACCATGAGAACACTACTCCTTTCGCTTTCGGTCGCACTCGTGGCCAGTTCTTTCGCCCAGGACAAGTTCGATCACGACCGCAATTGGGTGCCCAACGGCGATTTCGAGACCGTGGAAGGCAAGAAATTGAAGCGCGCTGGCGGCATCCTGTACGCGACCGGCTGGGGCAGTCCCACGAAACGGGCAGCCGACCTGTTCAGCGAAAGCGCACCCGTGGAATCCAACGTGTCCTCGCCCAAGAACCTCGGTGGTGAACAGACCGCGCTGAGCGGCTCTAACTACGCCGGCCTGCGTTACTGGAGCTACCAGAACAAGGAGCCGCGTTCCTACCTGCAGACGAAGCTCGCCAAGCAGATGAAGAAGGACTCGCTCTACTGCGTGCGCTACTACGTAAGCCTCGGCGACCTGAGCAAGTACGCCACCGGAGAGTTGGGTGCTTACATCGGCAAGCAGAAGATCGAGAAGGACGATGAGAGCAATCTTACCTATGATGTGAAGGTGCCGAACCTCCGGACGAAGATCTACGACGATATGTTCAGCTGGCAGGGCGTATGTGGCGTCTACCAGGCCGAAGGCTTCGAGCAGTACTTGGTGATCGGCAACTTCGCTGCCAACGAGAAGACACCGAACGCCAAGACCAAGCGCCCACGCGGTGAAAGCCGTCCACAAGTGTTCAGCGCCTACTACTACGTGGATAACGTGGAGGTCTATCCCATCAAGAACCGCGGCGAATGCACCTGTGAGCAGCTGGATAAAGCCGAGAGCGAGTTCATCTTCAGCCGCAAAGGGGCCATCAACCCCAACTTGAAGCCCGCTGAAAAGGTGGAACAGCAGGTGTTCTACTTCAAACGCTTCCAGCGTAGCTTCGATACGAGCATGGAGAACTGGCTGAACGATATGATCGGCAGTTTGAAGGAGGACGCCACCATCAAGGTGAAGCTCATCGGCCACATGGACGCTACCGAAATGGAGCGCACGCGCGTGCGTCCCGATCTGCTCACCCTCGCGAAGGAGCGCGCCGAAGCCGTGAAGGATGCCCTGGTGGAAGCCGGCATCGACGCTGCTCGGATCACGGTGGATGCCAAGTCAGGTGACGAGCCTGTGGACACCAGCGGGACGGATATCGGCATGAGCAAGAACCGCCGGGTAGAAGTGGAGGTGGTGAAGTAGGTAGACCGCGCCGAGGTTCGTTCGCACCTTCGCCCACGCACCATGGCTTCGCTCCACCAAGGCACTTCTCCACCTTCCATCAAAGGCGACAAGCGGATCATCCGCGGCTGGACGATGTACGACTGGGCCAATTCGGTCTATTCGCTCACGATCACCAGTGCCGTTTTTCCGATCTTTTACGCTTCGGTCACCCACCGCGGAACGGATGACCTGGTGCTCGGCTCCTACGGCATCCCATCGGCCTCGCTGTATTCCTACGCGCTTTCGGCCGGCTTCCTGCTCATCGCGCTGATCTCGCCCATCCTTAGTGGCATCGCCGACAGCACTGGCCAGAAGAAGTTGTTCCTGAAGATCTTCTGCTACGTCGGTTCGGCCAGCTGCGCGGGGCTCTTCTTCTTCAGCCTGGAGAACCTGTGGACCGGCTTGGTGCTGGTGATGCTCGCCTGCGCCGGCTTCAGCGGAAGCCTGGTCTTCTACGATGCCTTCCTTCCGGAGATCGCCGAGAAGAAGGATCATGATCGCATCAGCGCGCGCGGCTACACCATGGGCTACCTCGGAAGTGTCCTTCTTCTGGTGCTCAACCTGGCCATGGTCATGCGACCCGAGCTCTTCGGACTCTCTAAGGAGATGACGCTCTTCGGCCACACTTTCACCGATGTGCCCGCACGGATCGC
>DAOORM010000341.1:0-3021 GCA_035389265.1 Flavobacteriales bacterium
CGTGAAGGTGACGAAGTATGTGGGAGGAGTGGAACGGTGAGGGAGTGGACGGTGGACAGTCGTTAGTGGCCAGTGGTTAGTCGTTAGTTGACAGTGGGACTGTGGACAGTCGTTAGTGGTTAGTGGACAGTGAGATAGTGGACGGTGGATAGCGATCAGTGGAGCAGGGAGGTATAGCGAGGACTGTAGCGTAGAGCCCGTATCAGGGAGTCCAGAACTTCAGGTCTGGAGCGCGATGTTTGGATGTGGACCGGTAGGAATAAGGAACGAACAGTGAGCAAACACGGACGGATACTGGTGGCCATGAGCGGTGGAGTGGATAGCTCCGTGACCGCCTTGATGCTTCATGAGGAAGGGTACGAGGTGATCGGTGTGACCATGAAGACATGGGACTACGCCGACGCCAGCGGGGGCAAGCGGATCACCGGGTGCTGCGACCTGGATAGTATCAATGATGCCCGCACGATGGCCGTGAGCCGTGGGTTCCACCACATGATCATCGATATCCGCGAGGAGTTCGGTGATGCCATCATTGGCAATTTCACCAGCGAGTACATGGCGGGGCGCACCCCCAATCCCTGTGTGTTGTGCAACACCTTCATCAAATGGGAAGCCCTGCTGAAAAGGGCCGACATGATGGACTGTGAGCTGATCGCCACGGGCCATTACGCCCAAGTGGGGCAGCTACCCGAGACCGGCCGCTGGGTGGTGAGCAAGGGCCTTGATCCAGGGAAGGACCAGAGCTACGTATTGTGGGGGCTGGAGCAGAAGAACCTGGCCCGCACCCGTTTCCCGATCGGTGGCTTCCACAAGAGCGACATCCGGAAAATGGCCTTGGATAGTGGTTTCCCCGAACTCGCTAGCAAAAGCGAGAGCTACGAGATCTGCTTCATCCCGGATAATGATTATCGCGGATTCCTGAAACGCAAGGAACCGGAAGCGACTTCGAAACTCGCTCATGGTCAATTAGTTAGCGTGGGTGGCGAGGTGTTGGGCGAGCACGATGGCTACCCCTTCTTCACCATCGGCCAGCGGAAAGGCTTGGGCATCGCCACGGGAGAGCCTTTGTATGTGACGGATATCCGACCGGAGACCAATACGGTGGTGCTGGGCCGCAAGGACGATCTCCAGAAGACCACGATGTGGGTGCGCAGGCCGAACTTCCAACTGATCGATACGTTGAACGGGGAACTCGAAGCCGTGACCAAGATCCGCTACAAGGACAAAGGCACCCCCAGCACGCTCAGCCTCGTTCGCACTTCTGCGGGCGATGAACGTGTGAAAGTTGATTTCCATGCACCGGTGGCAGGCATCGCACCGGGGCAGAGTGCCGTCTTCTATGCGGGTAACGACGTGATCGGTGGCGGCTTCATCGATCGCGAACGCTGAAGACAATGGAAACCAAGTTCCTCCTCGCTGCCTTCATGACCGTAGGGCTGCTCAGTTCCTGCAAGAAGGATGAGCCGGCCGCTGAACCCGACCTCGGCTTGGGGTATTTCCCGACGGCCACGGGTACTTGGGTGGAGTATCAAGTGGACTCGCTTTGGCGCGATGACCCGAGCAATGTGCTGGATAGTGTGAGCTATCGGCTGCGGGAGCGCATCGTTGAACAATACACCGACCTCGAAGGCCGCGCCTGCCAGATGATCCACCGCTTCGTGAAGAATGATGCCGGTGAATGGGTCATTCGCGATGTGTGGAGCGCGACCACCGACGCCTATGCGGCCGAGCGTACGGAAGAGAACTACCGCAAACTGAAACTCTCCTTCCCGGTGCGTCTTGATCGGCGGTGGGACATCAATGCCCTGGGTACTTCTGCGGTGGACGACCCCGAGGAGGACGATGAATTGGAAGTGGAATATGCCGAGGTGGATGAACCTTGGAGCAATACCGCCCTTTCCTTCGAGCGTACCCTGCTGGTGAAGAACACCGTGCCGGCCAATTTCGTGGAGAAGCGCAACTTCGAGGAACGCTACGCGCATGGCGTGGGTATGGTGGAGAAGTATCAGGAAGAGACGAACACCCAATTGTTCTATCCGCCATCAGGTCCCCCCGTTCAACAAGTGCGCGGATGGCGCCTTCGGATGACCGCAGTAGCCTATGGAACCGAGTAAGTCATTGGTTGGAACACTAGGCCTGGCACTTACCGTCGCTTGTGGGCTGGCCTTTGCCGCTGGTGCCCGAGCACAAACCGCACCTGATACCTATTGGGTCGCCTTCACCGACAAGGCTTCCACGCCGTATACCCTTAACCAGCCCGAAGCTTTCCTTTCCGCGCGGGCCATCCAACGGAGAGCGGCCCAGAACATCGCCTACGATGAACTGGACCTGCCTGTGGATCCCGCTTACGTGGCGGCTGTGGATGAGCTCCCCGGTGTGGCGGTGCTGAATCGGAGCAAATGGTTCAACGGAGTGACCGTGCGGGTGGAAAGCAGTGATGCACTAGCCCCCGTGCAAGCACTGCCCTTCGTGGCCAACGTGGACTTCTCCGGCGGTGGTGAAGGCATGCGCCCCACCTCCGATAAATTCCGCCCTCTAGTGGCTGCCGCGGCGCGGGATGTGGATGAGGCCCTTTACGGCTCGTCGTTCCTTCAGATCAGCATGTTGAACGGGCAAGCACTCCATGGCATCGGCGCACAAGGGCAGGGCATGCTCATCGGCGTGCTCGATTCCGGCTTCGAAGGTGTTGATGTTTCCATGGCCTTCGAGGCAGTTCGGCAACGTGGTGGCATCGTGGCCACCCGTGACCTTGTGACGCATGATGGCGATGTGTACGCTGATCACTGGCATGGTCGCGGTGTGCTTTCGTGCATGGCGGCGCGGCTTGACAGTCAGTTGATCGGTACGGCGCCCGAGGCGGATTATGTGCTGCTGCGTACCGAGGACGTGGCCACGGAATATCCCGTGGAAGAGGACCATTGGATAGCTGGTGCTGAACTGGCGGACAGCTTGGGTTGCGATGTGCTGAACACTTCCCTCGGCTACACCACCTTCGACGACAGCACCATGGACCATACCTAC
>DAOORM010000342.1:0-3019 GCA_035389265.1 Flavobacteriales bacterium
GTGAAGCACGTGGAGTACATGAACATCGTGATCATCGTCACGGGTTCCATCGTGGGTGTAGCGTACATCACCGAGCTCTTCATCAGCTGGTACAGCGGTGTGGAGTACGAGAGCTACGCCTTCATCAACCGCGCTACCGGTAAATACTGGTGGGCCTACTGGGCCATGATGACGTGCAACGTGATCAGCCCACAGGTTTTCTGGTTCCGCAGCCTGCGCCGCAACTTCGCCTTCACGTTCTTCATGAGCATCATCGTGAACATCGGGATGTGGTTCGAACGCTTCGTGATCATCGTGACCTCGTTGCACCGCGACTACCTGCCCAGCAGCTGGAACATGTTCCACCCCACATGGATGGACGTGGGCACCTTCCTGGGCACCATCGGCATCTTCTTCACCCTCTACCTGCTCTTCGCCCGCTATTTCCCCGTGCTGGCGCTGAACGAGGTGAAGTCCATCCTCAAGGTCAGCGGCGAGAGCTATAAGAAGGAGGCCGCGAAACACCATCACCATTGATCGACATGGCGAACAAGGTCATCTACGCCGTTTACGAGGATCCCGAACAGTTGAAGGACGGGGCGCGCAAGCTGGTGTCCAACGGCATCAAGGTGAAGGACACCTGGTCTCCGTTCCCGATCCACGGCATTGACCCCATCATCGGGGTGAAGCGCACCCGCTTGGCCATCGCGGCCTTCATGTATGGCATCACGGGCACCTGCCTGGCCCTGTTGGGGATGTGGTACATGAACATCTTCGACTGGCCGATGAACATCGGTGGCAAGCCGAGCCAGGCGTTGTACAAGAACCTGCCGGCCTTCATCCCGGTCACCTTCGAGTTCACGGTGTTGTGCGCCGCGCATGGCATGTCGATCACCTACCTGATCCGCAACAAGACCCTGCCAGGCATGCCGGCCCGCAACCCGGATCCGCGCAGCACGGACGACAAGTTCATCATTGAAGTGCGCACCGGCGACAACCACGGCCACAGTGCCGAGGCCATCACCAGCCTGCTGCGCCAGACCCCGGTGTTCGAGATCAACGAACGCCAGTATTGAGCCATGAGCACGAGCAAGCGTTTACCCGGCAGCGTCCGCCGAAGCCTAGGCGAAGGGCGGGCGATCACGATCAGCGCACTGGCACTGGTGGTGTTGAGCATGGCCTCCTGCGGCGGCGATCCCAATAGCCCAGGTGTGGAGTACATGCCTGACATGTACCGCAGTCCGGCGATGGAAGCCTATGTGGATTATGGTCAAGATCCCTACCATACGAGCGAGGAACTAGCCCAAGAGCAGCGCAACCGGCAGAGCGCCAAGTTGCCTCCTGCAGGCACGGTGCCCTTCTCCGCGGATCCCACCAAGGCTCAGTTCAACATGCCTTATGCCTATCCGAACACAACGGAAGGCTATGAAGCAGCTGGTCTCAACTTGAAGAACCCGATCGCGATGACCGAGGCCACGGTGGAACAGGGCAAGGTGATCTACGCGAAGTTCTGTCAGCACTGCCATGGCGAGAAGGGTGAAGGCGATGGTGCCGTGGTGAACAACGGCGGCTACCCGCAGCCACCCAGCTACACCGCCGCACTGAAGGATCTGCCCGAAGGCAAGATCTTCCACTCCTTGGTATATGGCAAGAACCTGGCGATGGGCTCGCACGCCTCGCAGTTGAACAAGGAAGAGCGCTGGTTGGTGACACGTTACGTGCAGTACCTCCAGAACGGTGGCAAACTGCAGCGGGATCTCGTGAACGCGAGCGCCACGGCAGCCACCACCCCGGCACCTGCAGCGAACTGAACAAGGACGACAACGGATAAGCAGCGATGAACTTCACCCTCAGCAATCGGGCGCGCAGCATCACCTTCGGGTTGATGATCCTGGGTGTCCTGGCCACCGTGGTCGGCATCATGGGCGACCACACCGATCACCATCAACGTACGTGGGCGAACCTGTTGGTGAACGGTTTCTTCTTCTTCGGCATCGCCTTGGGCGCGTTGTTCTTCTTCGCGCTGCAGAACGCCACCGAGACCGCTTGGAGCGTGTTGGTGAAGCGTGTGTTCGAAGGCATCTTCAGTTTCCTGCCGATCGGAGCACTCGTCCTGGTGATCGTGTTCGCAGCGGGCAGCATGCATGTGCATCACCTCTACCATTGGATGGACCACACCTTGTACCATGAGTACATGGTGGGCGAGGGTCATGATGCGCAGTATGTGGATGAGGCCGTGCAAGGTGCTGTGGCCAACCCGAACTACGACCACTTGATCGCCGGTAAGAAGGCCTTCTTGAACCAGCCGTTCTTCTGGGTCCGCAACATCGCCTACTTCGTCACCTTCATCTTCTTCGCGCGCTGGTTCCGCAAGCAGAGCCTTCAGATGGATAAGGAGTCCGGCGAGAGCCTGACCAAGCGCATGTTGCTCAACTACCGGCGCAGCGCGCTGTTCCTGGTGTTCTTCGCGGTGTTCAGCAGCATCTTGTCGTGGGACTGGATCATGAGCATCGACACCCACTGGTTCAGCACGCTATTCGGGTGGTACGCCTTCTCCGGCATGTGGGTGAGCGCGATGATCACGGCGGTCATCTTGGTCCTTTACCTGAAGCGCAAAGGCTATCTGCCCCAGGTGAACAACAGCCACATCCACGATATGGGCAAGTGGGTGTTCGCCATCAGCTTCCTCTGGACCTACCTGTACTTCAGCCAGTTCATGCTGATCTGGTACAGCAACATCCCCGAGGAGGTCACCTACTTCCAGCAGCGCATCGAGCACACCCCTGGCCTGATGTGGGGCACCTTCTTCATCAATTTCCTGGTACCCATGGTGATGTTGATGAGCCGTGATGCGAAGCGCAACCCGCGTTTCCTGATCCTGGTCGGCAGCATCATCTTCGTAGGCCACTGGTTGGACGTGAACATGATGGTGATGCCCGGTAGCTTGGGACACGATTTCCATGGCATCGGCCTTCTGGAGGTGGGCATGTTCATCACCTTCCTCGGTGTCTTCCTGTACACGGTGTTGAACGCCTTGACC
>DAOORM010000343.1:0-3013 GCA_035389265.1 Flavobacteriales bacterium
TGCTTGTGGGCGCGTTCGCACAGTTTGTCCAGCTTGTCCTCGGGCATCCAATCCACGCGGCCGGGTGTGGTGCCGTTGGGGCAGTAGTAGGTGAGGGCCATGTGTACGAATACGGCGTCCATGCCCATGATGTCGCTGGTCTCGTACTTGTGGGTGATGGTGTTGACCATGTACTTGAACACCTCGTTCTTGCCATCGGTGCGGCTGATGAGCGCATCGGCGAGGGCGTTGATGGTGTCTGGGAACTGTGGTATGGTGCGGCCGATGTACTCATCGAACTTGTTGGCGAAGATGGGTAGGCGTACGATGCGTTCATCCTTCAGGTCCACGTTGTCCCAGTAATGCGCACGGTACTGGTAGTACTGGGCAGCGCTGTCCACACGGCCATCGGCGGTGCGGACCTCGGGCAGTTCCACGGCCATGCCCATCTTCACGAAGGCTGCCACCAGGGTTGCGGGGTTGTTGGCCACCAGATCGTTCTGGTAGCTCTTCACGGCCTTGTCCAGCTCCTCCATCTGCGCCTTGATGCCGTTGCGGCCAACGGGGTCCTGGGCCTTGTCCAGCTGCGTGCGCAGCAGGTCGCTCTCCTTCTTCCTGTCGTCCAGGTAGCGGATGTAGTCCAGGAAGACCTGGTTCTCCTTGCTCACCTTCACCACCAGGTGCTTCAGTAGGTCGGCGGTATCGGTGGCCAGCTTGATCACCGGTTCGTTCACCAACACCTGGAAGAACTTGGGCCCCGGGGCCACGATGGCATACATACCGGCCTTGTAGCCGCTGGGGCTGTTGAACACCACCTTGCCCTTGGCATCGGCTACGGCGGTGTCTGCATAGTACAGCTTGCTGCCGTAGTAGTTGGCGAGGTAGATGGTGTCCTTGCCGGTGCCGGTGATGGTCGCTTCGATCATCCGCTTGGGGGCGTCCTGGGCCTGGGCGGTGGCAACAAGAACGAGGGAGAACAATACGGCAAGCGTGGTGGTGCGGTTGAGAGGCCCTCTATACATGGCGGCGAAAGTAGCGTGTACAGGTGCGGTGTGTTCCATTGGCCTTGGACGAAGGAAGGGCTGCCCAGGGTTGGACCGGGTGGCGTTAAGTCTCGTTAATGGAGGCACTGACGCCGCAGGGTCGTCCGCCAAATGCGCGGCAGACCGCTGCGGAGGTTTGGGAGGAGGATACCCTGCCCGGGTCTAAATCCGCGCCAGCGTGGGGATTTCACCCACCATCGTTGCACAAGGATGTGCCTTCCTACTAATGGATCATTTAGCTGCGGCGACACCAGAACAATGGCGCAACTTTGTATCGCATGCCCGAACTGCCAGGAACACTGCACCTGCTGACGATCCGCAACATGGTCTGCGACCGCTGCCGGGCGGCCGTAAACCGCGTGCTCACTCATGCGGGTCTTGCCGTGAACCATGTGGACCTCGGCGAGGTGGAGCTGGAGCGCGCACCCGATGCCGCCCAGCTTGATGCCGCCCGCATCGCGTTGCAAGCCGAGGGCTTTGAGCTGGTGGATGACCACGAGGCGGCCACGATCAACCGCATAAAGACCGCCATCGTTCAACTGGTGCATCACCAGGGCGATGCGGACGGACGCGTGAAGCTCAGCGAATACCTCAGCGGGCTTCTCCACAAGGAATACTCGGGACTTTCCGCCCTCTTCTCCCAAGTGGAGGGCATAACCATCGAGCATTATTTCATGCTGCAACGCCTGGAGCGCGTGAAGGAGCTGATCAGGTACGGTGAGCTCACCATGAGCGAGATCGCGCACCGCACGGGCTTTAGCAGCGTGGCGCACCTGAGCGCGCAGTTCAAGAAGCTCACGGGCATGACGCCAACGGCCTTCCGCGCCATGGGTGGCGGTCGCCTGCCGCTGGACCGGGTGGGTTGATGTAAACCTTCCCGATGAGGATGTAATGCGAAAGGCTCCGGGTCGTCGGTGCTTTGCATCGTCAACGAACACCTACGACCATGAACAACACGACCATCTCCCTTCCCCTGATCGACGTGAACAGCGCGCACTGCGCGATGCGCGTCGAGAAGGCCCTTCACGGTGTGCCCACCCTGGAGCAGGCCCATGTGGACCTCGATCGTCACCTAGCCACAGTGCCCTCGGCCGCTTCTGCACAGTCCCTACACCACGCGGTGGCCGTCATCCGACAGGCTGGCTACAACGTCGCCACGGAGCACCATCGCTTCAGCACCACCGGCATCACCTGCGCGGGGTGCGCCAACAAGGCCGGCGACCTCCTCAACAAGCTGCCCGGTGTGGTGAGCGCCACGGCCGACCATGTGACCCGCACGGCCGACGTGGAAGTGGTGCAGGGCGCCCTCACCCAAGAGGACCTCCTCAACGCGCTGCGCCCGGCGGGCTATGGCCTCCACCCCGTGGCTGCCTAAACACCCCTACTAACATGAAAGCCGAGACGAGCACCCTGGTGATCCCCGTGGAGAACATGGACAGCGAGCATTGCGCGCTGATCGTGGACAAGGCCCTGGGCACCGTGCCCAGCATCGCCACTCACCACGTGGAACTGAACAACCGCAGCGCGGTGGTGCAGAGCACCACGCCCGTGGAAGCCGTGCGCGATGCCGTGAAGGCGATCCGCGACAATGGCTATGATGTGCCTACGCTGAAGCGCACCTTCCACCTGACCGGCATGACCTGTGCCAGCTGTGTGACCAGCGTGGAGAGCATGCTGCTCGCACAGCCCGGAGTGCTCGGGGCCGCGGTGAACCTGGCCACCAACACGGTGCAGGTACGCTACGTGCCCGGTGTGATCGACGAGCGCCGCATGCGTGCCGCGATCCAGACCATCGGCTACGATCTCATTATCAGCGAAGAGCGCGAAGCCACCGCCGACCTGGAGGCGATCGCGCGTGAGCGGATGGCATCCCTGCGGAAGCGGCTTTGGGCGTCGCTGGCTTTGAGCATTCCGCTCGTGATCATCGGCATGTTCATGATGCACGAGCCCTGGGCCAACTTCGTGATGTGGGCCCTGAGCACGCCGGTGGT
>DAOORM010000344.1:0-2995 GCA_035389265.1 Flavobacteriales bacterium
GTCCCCACGGAGATGGAGGGATCGAGGCTGTCCACATCGAAGCTGACATGGATCCGGTTGCACAGGCTGAGGTGGGCGAGCGTCTCCTTCACGGCGGCGTCGGCGCCTTTCTTGCGGAGGTCTTCCACCTTGATCACCTTGATGCCATGCTCCTTGATGATGGCCTCCTCTTCCGGCTCGTAGTCGCGCAGGGCGATGAAGACCAGGTCGCTGGGCAGCAACTTGGGGCCGTTCACACCGATCTTCCGCAAGTGGTCCCAGGTGTCCATGGTGTACACACGTGGACGGTTGCGGCCCTTCTTCTCGATGTGCATGAGCAGGGCCAGGGGCATGCCGTGCACGTTGCCGCTGGGTGTGGTCCAAGGGCTATGGAGGTCGGCGTGCGCATCGATCCAGACCACCCCGAGGCGGTCGTTCGGGAAGGCCATCTTGGTGCCGGAAACGGACCCGATGGCTATTGAATGATCACCTCCGACAACGATAGGGAAAACGTTGTTCCTTAGGTATTTATACACCTCGTAGGCCAGATCACTTTCGAAGCGAATCAAGCCATCGATGTGGTGGGCATTGGGGCTGAAGTCATCCTCGTAGAGCACATCGTTCTCATCGCGCAGGATGCTCTCCTCGGCGTGGCCGAAGAGTTCACTTCCGTTCTTCCACGCGGCCACACGAAGTGCTGCCATGCCCATGCTCGCGCCCCGCATTCCAGCCCCGATCTCCGAGGCGGCTTCGATCAATCGCAGTTCCATGCCTGTGCCTGTTAGGCTTGGGCTAAGGTAAGCCGCCGTGGTGGAGGTCGCATTCCGGCGAACCTAAGCCACTGGTATCCAGCTGCAAAAAGTTCAATTCACCACGAGCGATCGCCCCTGAACAGGGAACCACCGACGCCACCGGAACACTGGGGACCATATCCGCGTAACAGGGGCACCTTCAACCTGAACGACCTGATGCGGAAGCACACCACGAACGCCTTGCTGATCGCCCTTTTCACCGGGCCATTCCTGAGCGGCTGTTCCAACCAACTCCTCCAACGCAAGCTCGCCGAAGGCGTGATCGAATACGCGCTGAGTTTCCCCGACTACGACCCCAACGGCATCATGGCCGGCATGCTTCCCGAGCGCACCACGCTCACCTTCGCCGACGACAAGCAAGTGGCGGAACTGAGCGCCGGCATGGGCATCTTCCGCACCACGATGGTGGTGGATGGTGAGAACCAAGGCTTGGACTACCACCTGAGCATGATGAGCAAGAAGATGGTGGCCCACCTGCAACCCCGCGACCTGGGGATGTTCAACGCCGAGAGCGGCACACCCACCATCGTGTACACCGAAGACCGCGACACCATTGCCGGCTACCCCTGCAAACGGGCCATCGCCATCTTCGACCGCATCGACCACCCCGAGACCGAACTGTGGTACACCGACCGCATCGAACTGCAGAACCCGAACTGGTACGGCCCTTTCGCCGAGATCCCGGGCGTACTGCTCCGTTATGATGTGGTGCAGTACGGCATGCGCATGCGCCTAGACGCCATCAGCGTGAAGGCCGACAAGGTGGACCCCGCGAAATTCAACGTGAAGGAAGAGTTCGAAAAGGTGAAACCCGAAGTGCTCCACCACGAACTCGCCGAAGTGCTGGGCACCTTCTCCATGTGAGGTGATCCCAGGCACAGATCACATCGTGCCCCTGCTTACTGCCTCGCCTGCCGAAGCCTTGGCGAAGGCATGGCTCCTGACACTCTTCCCCATCCACCTGTTCATAATAGGCGGCCCTGTCGGCCCGTTCCCCTAAGGCACCCCGGTAGTTTTGATCCGGGTCGCGCGTGAGCCTGCATTCCGCATTGGCAACCGCGTCCACAAGCCTTACCGCCTTGGCCAACACGAAGAGGAACACCCCGCGCGAAGACGCGGAGACCGCCGCGCCCACGAAGCGCAAACGCAAGGAGACAACCGCCGCAGCTGGCGAAGGCCGCTTCGCGCGCTTCAAAGCCTTCGTAACCGATGAACGCACGCACAAGGTGGGCGGGCTCTTCCTCGTGCTCGGCTCGGCCTACTTGCTGGTGGCCTTCACCTCCTTCCTGTTCACCTGGCGCATCGACCAGGACCTGATCGGCCGCTCGTGGCGCGAGATCTTCAGTCCGGAAGTGCGGGCGGAGAACTGGTTGGGCAAGATCGGTGCGCTCACCGCGAACCAGTTCATCTACAAATGGTTCGGTGTCGCCGCCTTCGGTCTGGTGTTGTGGAGCTTCCTCGTTGGTGTGCGCATCCTGCTCGGCAAGTGGTTGCTTCCCGTGAAACGCACCTTGGGCTGGACGGCCATGGCCATGCTGTGGTTCCCCACTGTGCTTGGGTTCCTTTTCCGCGGCGAATACATCTTCCTGGGTGGCGGCATCGGCTTCGCCATCACCAAACACCTCACGGGGCTGCTTGGCAACTTCGGCACGGGTGCGTTGATCGTATTCGCGCTCGGCGCCTTCATCACGTTCACCTTCAACACCAGCTTCGGTTGGTTGGGCGATGTGCTTGAGCGGTTCAAGCCCGCCCCGAAAGAGCAGGAAGAAGCCGAAGACGTGGCCGAAGCAGCAGCCGTGGCCGCCGTCGCCGGTGTCCGCGTGCGTTCAGTAAAGCCCACCGCCGAGGAACTGGCCGCCGCCGATCAAGTGTTGGCGGAGGAAGAGTCCTTCGAGGAGGCCGAGGAGATCATCGAAGAAGAAGAGGTGGAAGAAGTGGACGAAGAGGAACTCACGCTGACCGAAGAGGACGAGGCAGAATTGGAAGTGGCCCCCATGGCCTTGGAACTCGAGACCGCACCCATGGAAGTGCTCACCCCTGTGGCCTCACCGGTGATGAGCACCGCCGACGTCCTGGAGACCGACCACGGCGTCAAGAACGCCCTCGACCACTTCGTCGAGATGCTCGGGGTCATGGCGATCCAGCGCGAGCTGCGGCACCGCACCCACTACGTCTTCCGCGACGGGCTCCTCTACCTCCACCTC
>DAOORM010000345.1:0-2976 GCA_035389265.1 Flavobacteriales bacterium
AATTCGACATCGTGGCACCAGCCATCAGCGACCTGGAAGTGGTCGCCCCCACCGCTTCGCAGCAGCAAGTGCTCGAGAACGTGCTCCGTTCGCACCCCGCCTACGCGCAAGCGGAGCTCCAGGAACGAAGCGCCGAGAAGTCCGTGGCCATCGCGCAAGCGGGACGGATACCCTCGCTCACGCTCAATGGTTCGCTTGGCACGGGGTATAGCGGCCGTGATATCCGCACCGTGGGTGAACCCATCATCGGTGATCCCGTGGTCGTGGGGGCCACCGCCAGTGGCGAAGCCGTTCTCGCACCCAACATCTCCTTCAACACGGAGCTCACGCCCTTCAACGCGCAACTCGATCAGAACCTGAACCAGTCCGTCAGCTTCACCTTGAACATCCCCATCTTCAACAATATGCGCAACCGCTACGCCGTGCAACAGGCGCGCGTTCAGCACGCGAAGGTGCGGAATAACGTGGTGAGCCTGCGCAACGACCTGCAGCGCAACGTGCTCGACGCGTTGGTCCAGCAGCGCTCAGCACACCGGCAATTCCTAGCGGCGTCCAAGGCCGTGGAAAGCGGAACGGTCGCCATGCAATTCGCTCAGGAGCGATACGACCAAGGTGTGATCACGGTGATCGAACTGAACTCCGCGAAGACCATGTTGAACACCTCCACGGCCAACCTGATCAACGCCAAGTACCAGTATCTCATGGCCAGCAAGTACTTGGACATCCTCCAAGGGCTGCCCGTGACGCTCTGATCCTCGCCCCTTTCCGATCTTCGCACCCGCCAGTACGACCGACCCCAGGCGAGCGCGATGCCGACCATCCTTTGTATAGAGACCGCCACGAAATTGTGTTCCGTGGCCTTGTCCCGCGACGGGGCCGTGCTCGCTGCGCGCGATCTGGAAAGCGACCAGCATGTACACGCCGAGAAGGTCAATGTCTTCATCGAGGCGGTGATGACGGAGGCCGGTAGCCATTTGAAGGAACTGGATGCCGTCGCCGTGGGCATCGGACCGGGTTCCTACACCGGCTTGCGCATCGGGCTCAGCGCCGCGAAGGGTCTGTGCTACGCCCTGGACATCCCCATCATCGGCATCAGCACCTTGCGTACGCTCCATGACGCAGCACGAGCGCAGCAACCGAACGTGTCGGTGGATGCCTGGCCCATGATCGATGCCCGGCGTATGGAAGTCTTCACCCAGCGGTTCGGCGTGAACGGCCAGGGGATCGATGCGCCTGCACCGTTGGTGCTCGATGTCGCTCAGGCCAGCTCGCTTTCTCCAGCCCTGGTCTTCGGTGATGGTGCGGATAAGGCTGTGGAGCTCTGGACGCAGGAAGGCATCAAACATCTACCCGGCATCCGGCCATTCGCGGCGGCCATGGTGCAGGAAGCTGAACGACGCTTCGCACAAGGTGCCTTCGACGACGTGGCCTACCTCGTGCCCACCTACGGGAAGGCGGCGAACGTGACCCAGCCGAAGAAGAAGTCGCTGGGCTGATCAGCGCTTGGCGCTTCGCGCAGGACCGCGGCTGTGCTCCGATGCCGTCCAGGCCGCATACACCTCTTCCAGCTCATCGTACCAATCCTTGCCGTACGCACGGGTAAGGGCATCCTTCAGGAACCGGAAAACGGGCACGTCCAGCTTGGCGCCACAGGTGCAGGCCGGTTTGCAGATGGGCCACTTGTGGTAGTTCAAACCGTCGTGCTCGGCCAGCTTCACCACCCGGATCGGGTACAGGTGGCAGCTGATGGGCTTGCGGAAGGGAACAGCGCCATCCTTCCACGCCTTCTCGATCCCGCACAACGCGATACCATTCTCGAAGATGGTGAAGGCGCATTCGCCACGGCCTTCCACCAGGGTGGTCACCAGATCACCATCGTCGTCCACTTCGCTCACCCCCTGTTCTTCAATGGCCCGTTGGCCCTTCTCCGGGATATAAGGCTTGATCTTCGGCCACAGGTTCTTCAACAGAGCAGCTTCATCCTTCTCCAGCGGCGCCCCGCTTTCGCCCGCGACACAACAGGCACCCTTGCACGCATTGAGGTCGCAGACGAACCGTTTGTCGAAGAGGTCTTCGCTGATGAGTGTGCCGCGGTGTTCGATCATGCGGGGTCGAAAATACGGCCGTTAGGCCGGAGCATCGCCTCATGAGAAGCCATTCATCAGCTCTCGTCCGCCTGTTCGCATCCGGCTCAATGCTCACATCTACATTTGCGCCCGCGACGCTGAAGATTTCCAGAGCGCTCGCCCACCATCATGAGCAATCAAGAAGACCGTCTAAAGACCCTTATCGGCCATGCCAAAGAGTATGGCTTCGTGTTCCAAAGCAGCGAGATCTACGATGGCCTCAGCGCCACGTACGACTACGGGCCGTATGGCGTGGAGTTGAAGAACAACATCCGCCGGTACTGGTGGGAAGCGATGACGAAGCTCAACGAGAACATCGTGGGCATCGACGCCGCCATCTTCATGCACCCCACCACCTGGAAGGCCAGCGGCCACGTGGACGCCTTCAACGATCCGCTCATCGACAACAAGGACAGCAAGAAGCGCTACCGCGCCGATGTGCTCCTGGAAGAGCACATGGCCAAGTACGCGGACAAGATCGAGAAGGAGGTGGAGAAGGGGAAGAAGAAGTTCGGCGAGGCCTTCGATGAGGTGCAGTTCCGGGCCACCAACCCCAACGTGAAGCGCAGCCAGGAGCGGATCGACGCCGTGGAAGGCCGCATGAAGGCCGCCCTCGAAGCGAACGACCTCGAAGCCGTGCGCCAACTGATCATCGACGAGGAGATCAAGTGCCCCATCAGCGGTACGGCCAACTGGACCGAGGTGCGTCAGTTCAACCTGATGTTCGCCACTGAACTCGGCAGCGTGAGCGGCGAAAGCAGCACCATCTACCTGCGCCCCGAAACGGCCCAGGGCATCTTCGTGAACTTCCTCAACGTGCAGAAGAGCGCGCGGATGAAGATCCCCTTCG
>DAOORM010000346.1:0-2974 GCA_035389265.1 Flavobacteriales bacterium
CTATCACCCATGATCCAGTTGAAGGCATCGGCCCCTGAGCCCTCCATCACGATCAAGCCACCCGGGCACACGGTATCGCTCACGGTGATCACCGGTGTGGGTGGCATGTGCACCACGATCGGCAGCTCCTTGCATGTGCCTACGTGATACGCACTTTCCGAACGCACCCACAACGTGAACGAAGCCGTTGGGGTGATGGTGATCGTATCCCCCGAAGTGAGGAAGTGCTCAGGTATACCGCATTCATCCGCATACCACATCCATTCTGCTCCGTTGCCCAAGGCACCTCCATAGGCCATGAACTGCACGGACTCGCCGAGGCAGACATCGAATTGGAGCAGGGGAGGCGAAACACCATTCCAGCTACCTCCTCCGCCGCCACCACCGCTTCCACCACCGTATCCGTTGCTGGTGCCGGTGCAGATCCCCTCCGGTGCGGTGGAGATGTCTTGTACCAGTTTCGTGGCCCCCCCGTCCCAAGTACCGCCAGCATGTTCCATTTGGTGGCCGACCTGCGCGAAACCGGATGCGCTGCTGGTTTGGCCGCCGAGGAAGACATACGTTTCACCGAAGACCCACAGGGCCTGCGTGCTTTCCTGGTCTACACCACCCAAATAGCGTGACCAGCTTAGCGTTTGCGCCGAATCGAAGCGGAGCACGAACGCATCCGTGGGGCCGTTCAACCCACCGCCCTCACCGCTCACGGAGGCCATTCCATCTGCGGAAGCGGTGACACCGGCGGCGTAGAGATGCCCGCCCATATCGTAGCGCACAGCGCTTAGCGCATCGAAGGCCGTATCACCGATGAAGGTGCACCACACCAAGCCAAGGCTGCTATCCAGTTCAGCGATGAACCCATCACCGCCGCCGGCATGGGTGGCGTGGTAGGCCGTGGAGTCGGTGTAGAGCGTATCCGAATAAGAGATACCACAGAGCGCGGTACGCCCGTTCCGATAGGCCACGCTACGCACCTCATCGTCCCCCGGACCGCCGAAGTAGGTGCCATGCAGGATGACAAGGTTGGTATCCACCTTCATTACGAACCCATCGGCGCCACCGGGTCGCTCCGGTGTCATGGCGCCGATCATGGCGATGTTCATGGCGCTGGTGCTGTTGCCCACGAACACGGTGCCGCTGCTATCTCCGGTGGCGATGTGGACCAAGGCATCTTCCCCTTCACCGCCGAGGAAGGTGCCCGCGATCAAGGTATCCGTTCCCGCGAACCGGAGCAGCAGCGCATCCACACCCAAGGTGTATTGTTGAGCTGCCGGGGTGATGCCCGCGAGGCATGCTGCTCCGTTGGTGCTTCCACCCACTAGCAGTCGCCCATGCACATCCAGGGCGGCTCCAGTGGCGCGTTCGTCGTCCTCCGAACCGAAGTAGCTCGCAGCGGTCAGCAGGCCATATTCGGTGAAGTAGGCGATGAAGATGTCCTGGCCTCCACCCGCATCGATCTGATAGGCCAGGCTGTCCGTCGCGATACTGTCCGTGGAGGTGGTATTCCCCACGAGGTACACACCTTCAGTACCGTTCATCACCACGGCCACGGCTTCATCGGTACCGGCACCACCGAAGTAGGTGGCCCAGAGCACGGACCCTTGCGGTGCGAATTTCATCAGGAAGGCATCCGTGCCACCGCCGCCATGATCGCGTTGGTGGGTAAGGCCGCTCTGACCGGTGGTGTCGTTGCCCAAGCGAAGGCCCGTGCTGGTGCGACCAGCCACGTACACATGACCGAATCGGTCAGCCGTTACGCTGAGCACCTGATCGTCGGCCTCACCGCCGATGTAGGAACTCCAATCCACTTGCACACGTGCAGAGCCGCTCTGGGCGCTGCTTTCGTGCACTACAAGGATGCAGATGATGGGTAGAGTGATCCAGGCCATGGGCCGGTGCTTACCGGAGATAGCGACTTGGATCAAGGAGTGTAGGAATAGGCTCATGGCGGTGCATAATCGTATGGCCAAGATGGATCCACGGGCCCCAGAAGTGGGTGTGACGAACGGCGTACGGTCGTGGTCGCTAAAGGTGCGGTAGGTCGCCTGCACGGGACAGGTCATGGGGGATGAGGCTGGAATGGGCCCATTCAAGTCCATGGGCGAACGGAACATCGTGGATCAGCTCATCCCGAGAACTCGTGATTGCGCAACCCTCCGGGTGATCCCAACTTGCTGCCATTTCACGGTCATGCGCAGCCCTCTCCCCATCCTCCTGGCTCTTCACCTCATCCTGCTTTCCAACTCGGGATACGCCCAGTGGGCCGCGGTCGGTCCGCTTGACGGTCGCATGAACTGTGCGCTATCGCTGCACGACACCTTGCTGGTGGGTACGGCATGTGGTATCTACCGGAGCACCGATAACGGCAACACCTTCGTGCCGCATTCCCTGGGTATTCCCAGCGGACCGCTCATCGACCTCGTGGAACACAACGGGGTCATCTATGCCTCCAACTTCGACAA
Source organism: Flavobacteriales bacterium (assembly GCA_035389265.1). Classification (GTDB taxonomy): domain Bacteria; phylum Bacteroidota; class Bacteroidia; order Flavobacteriales_F; family PHOS-HE28; genus PHOS-HE28. The sequence goes on from DAOORM010000346.1 coordinate 2,460, forward strand.
GGGCATCTACACCAGCTTCGATCGTGGCGTAACCTGGCAACTCTCCCTGCCAGGCCGCTACTTGCGGCAGGATGGCTTCGATTGGCAGCGGTTCGTCATCGCCAACGACGCGGTGGTGGCGCGCGGCTACGACGAGGATAGCCTGTACTACAGCACCAATGGTATCGATTGGCAACGGCAGGCCATCGCGGCGGGTCTCTTCAGCATGTTGGCCGGTGCGAATAACGTGCTCTACTGTTGGAGCAGTGCTGGGCCGCTCGGCGCTGAGACCGGGCTTTACCGCTCCACCGACCTGGGTGCCACCTGGCAATTGAGCGGGGGCACAAGCCAGTTCATGGAGCAACTCTATGGCGTTGGGAGCACGCTCTATGCTTTCGGCGATAGGACCTTCACCTCCACGAACAACGGACTTTCGTTCACGCAAACGACGGCTGTACCAGCCAGCTTCGGGGCCACGTATTCGACATACGATGGCACGCGGTTCTATCTCCATCGCGGCGGAAATGCTGAGCTCC
>DAOORM010000347.1:0-2966 GCA_035389265.1 Flavobacteriales bacterium
CGTGATGCGTGCCTGTGCCATGCGGCGAAGGTAGGTGCAACCTTTTTTCGAACGGGGAATGAACGGAAATGTACGTGGATCATGGAGCTGACCGGATCTCAACTAGCCTGGAAGCCATCTTCATTCGCGTTCATTCATGCCCATTCACGGTTCCTTTCCCACACCACTGGCCCACCTACCTTCGCCGCGTGAGCACCACGACCATCAACACCGCCGCCGAGCGAGCCACCTTGCTGCGGTTCCTCGGTAAACTCGGGCAGGCGGAGCTGAACGCTGGCAACGCGGTGTCGCTCGTGGAACGTGACCTCGCGATGATCGCCCGCGCCAATGGTGAGACCGAGGTGCAGGTCTTCGTGCTGCCCACGGTGCTCTTCCTGAAGTGGGAAGGCGGCGAGGAACGCCAGGTGGACATGGCCCATGGCGCCTACCGCATCGCTCCGTTGCGCTTCGACCAGATCGAGGAGGTGCTCACCATCGCCCGCTCGGCGCGCAAGGGCGAACTGGGACCCACCGAAGGCCTCGCCCGCCTGGAGGCCATGTGGAAGACGCCCCACTTCTACGGCGATGTGGGCTACGTATGCGGCTACCTCATGACCACCATCGGAGTGGCGCTGATGTTGCGCCCTTCACCCAAAGGCTTGTTGATCACAGCCGTGATGGCTTTCGTCTGCGCGCTGATCCTGGTGGTGGCCCGTCGGCGACCGGCATGGTCCGTGGTACTGCCCGTGGTGGTGGCCTTCTTCCTCAGTGCCGGCGTGGCCATCGGTTATCGCTACGGATTGAAGGAACCACCGTTGAACATCCTGATCCCGCCGCTGATCACCTTCCTGCCCGGCATGATGCTCACCGTGAGCGTGATCGAACTGGCCTACAACAGCATCATCTCCGGGGCCAGCCGCATGGTGGCGGGCTTCACGCGGCTGGTGCTGCTGGCCTTCGGCATCATCGGGGGCTTCAAAGCCTTCGACGATGGCAGCGTGCAATACGCCACGCAGTTCACCGATCGCCTCGCGCCATGGTGGCCCTGGCTGGGTGTCATCATCTTCACCCTCGGGCTGCACATCTACCAAAGCAGCAAGCGACGCTCGTTCATCTTCATGCTCATCACCGCCTTCATGGCGTACAGCGGGCAGACCTTCTCGGGCCTCTTCATCCACGGTGCTTCCACAGCCTTCTTCGGTGCCGCGCTCATGACCATCACCGCACTGGTGATCGAGTTCCGCTTCAACGGCCCACCCGCCATCGTCACCTTCCTTCCCGGCTTCTGGCTCCTTACACCCGGCTCATTCGGGTTGATGAGCGTGACCGGAATGGCCGCCGGCATGGATACGGGTGCCAGTGTGCTCAACCTGCTCTTCGCGCTCTCGGGCATTGCCACCGGCTGCCTCATTGGTGCCTTCGTCTACAACGCATTGCTGCATCCGCGTAAAGCGAATTGGTGGCGCGTACAAGACGCCTGAGCGATCAACGTTTGGGGCCCGCGCTACCTGTGGAAGGGTCCTCGTCGCGGAAGAAATCCAGGGTGTTCACATCCACCAGGTGTACATCGGTGTAGTAGTGCCGCAGGATGTCGGTGTATCCCTTCCCTTGCCGCGCCATGTGCATGGCCCCTTCTTGGCACAGGCCCACACCGTGGCCGAAGCCGCGCCCGTTCAGCACTACGTTCTCGCCCGTGGTGGTCACGGTGAAGAAGGTGGACTTCAATTTGAGGTCTTCGCGCACGTGCTTCAGCGGGATCAACGGTGCGGTGTTGCCCAAGTAGAGGTCGCGGCAGGTGGGCTGGTAGTTGAGCACCGCTTCCAATCCCGCCTTGTCCGTGGCCTTCATGCCGAAGCGGCGTTGCAAGTAAGCCACCCACTCCTTCTTGGTGAGCGTGCGCTGCCAGTTGGCGTGCGGTTCGGTGCGGCAGAAGGTGTCCACCGTGGAGCGCAAGTAGGGTTCCTGCTTGGACCACAGGTCCTCGGCGTTCATCGTCTCGCCGCCGCAGTTGCTGTGGAACAGAGCGTGGATCAATTTGATGTCGGCATCCACCATCACCATGTTCTTGGTGGTCGCCACCGCGGTGTTGATGCTGTCGTTCTTGCACGCGCCATGGTACACCTGGCAATGCACGGCATCGCACAGCTCGAAGCCTTCGGGGGCATGCTTGCGCACGTTGCACAACGCATAGGTGCGGCAGCTCACACTCTGCAATTTGTAGTACTCGCCACGATGTTCCTTGCCGGCTTCGGCCTGCACCACACCAGCTGTGTACGCTTCCAGTGGCACGGTGTTCGTGAGCTTGATGGTGCCCCCTTCGTTCACCACGCTGAGGCTACCTGGATAGGTGCGCTCCGCCATCTTGGTCTCCGGCAGGCGCAACCGCAGGCCACTGGTCTCCATGCGCGGCACCAGCTCGATGCGCTCCTTCGCGGTGATGGTCAGGTTCAGCGACTTCGCGGTGAGCGTGCGACCGCTCATGTCGATGCGCAATCCATCGTTCACCTGGATCTCGCCCTTACGCTCGCCATCGGCGAAGACGGTGCACGTGCCCTTGGCGCTCATCACCAGCACGCTGCGGAAGGTGCGTTCGCGCAGGATGCCGATGCGCAGCACACGCTCTTGGGCCAGCAGACCCACAGCGAGGAAAAGGGAGATCACGAGCGTGGTAAGACGCATTCAGGGGCCGAAAGTACCGGGGTGCCTTGCGGCGTTCAGGCCGTAGGGTGCAGACTTTTCCACACCGCGTTGGCGACCTTCGCGGAAGCCCCCGCCCCGCCTAGCTTTTCGCGCAGTTGGGTGAGGTCTTTTTCCATGGTACTGCGCTCCACACCGGGCGTCATGATGCGCTCCAACTCCACGCTCAGTTTGTCCACCGAGAGGTCTTGCTGGATCAGCTCCCGCACCACCTCGCGATCCATGATCAGGTTCACCAGGCTGATGTACTTGATGTCCACCAGGCGCTTGGCGATCCACACGTTGAGGGC
>DAOORM010000348.1:0-2955 GCA_035389265.1 Flavobacteriales bacterium
GTGAGCCCTTCCATATCGGCCGGACCTGCGAAGGCCACACTGTCCGTGATGCGCCCTGTCCGCAAGGAGACGAAATAGACACTGGCCGACTCGTCGTGAACGCACGCCACCGTGCTATCGTCCACATCGGTGAGCGCGGAGACTTCCGTGAGCAGGGCCGGAAGCTCGAACACCCGCGTCGGCTTGCGCAGGTCGTATGGAATGGCCCTTCCCGAAGAGCCGTGCTGCGCGCTTACACAGCCCGCACACAACAGAACGAAGAAGATGAGTTGCCGCATGGTGCAAAGGAATGGCATAGGGGATGGTTGAAGGTGGTGCATAATGGGAGAGTGAGCTAGGAGAAGGGAAGAATGTAGAATGTAGAATGTAGAATGTAGAATGTAGAATGAAGAATGAAGAATTGGGAATGTTGAATGCACAAGGGGAAGTGTAGTAGGGCCATGAAAGACTGTCATCGTCCGGGTGAGTGTTTGCTTCATCAACAGCGCGGTGCTTCCTTCGCACACACCAAGCCATGAAGCACATCTTCCCCGGCCGCTCCTTCCTACTCGTTGTGGTCGCCGCGCTGGGCTATTTCGTGGACATCTACGACCTGGTACTCTTCAACGTGGTGAAACGCGAGAGCCTCGAGTTCATCCTCGGCGCCGGGCATCCGGACATCAAGGACATCGGCATCGACCTCTTCAACATCCAGATGCTGGGCATGTTGATCGGCGGCATCCTGTGGGGCGTGTGGGGCGACAAGAAAGGCCGCATCACCGTGCTCTTCGGCAGCATCCTGCTGTACTCCGCCGCCAACATCGCCAACGCCTTCACCTTCGATCTCACCACCTACGCCATTGTGCGATTCATCGCGGGTATCGGACTCGCGGGCGAGTTGGGTGCGGGCATCACACTCATCACCGAAACTCTGCCACGCGACAAACGCGGCTATGGCACCATGGTGGTGGTCACCTTCGGTGCGCTGGGCGCCGTCTTCGCTGCGGAAGTGGCCGACAAGGGCGACTGGTTCGCGAACCTCTGGCAGGGCATCACGGGCAACGCTTTAATGAACTGGCAGGTGACCTACCTCGTCGGCGGCCTCATGGGTTTGGTGCTGCTGGCCATGCGCATCGGCACCTTCGAGAGCGGCCTCTTCAAGAACGTGCAGCACAGCACCGTGAAGAAGGGTGACCTGCTCATGCTCTTCAACGACCGCGGTCGCTTCCTGCGCTACCTCAGCTGTATCCTCATCGGGGTGCCGGTGTGGTACGTCATCGGCGTGTTGGTGAGCCTTTCGCAGGATGTCTTCATCCCCGAACTGCGCATCGACACCAGCGCGTTGGACGAAGCGGGCCTGAAGCGCATCAACGGCGAGGCCATCAAGTACGCGTACATCGGCCTCAGCATCGGCGACCTGCTCAGCGGCATCCTCAGCCAGGTGCTGCGCAGCCGCAAGAAGGTCATCTTCCTCTACCTCGGAGCCAACCTCGTACTCACGCTCATTTTCCTCTTCGGCATGCAGGGGGCCACCATCGCGGCCTACAATTGGCTATGCCTCGCCCTGGGGCTTGCCACGGGCTACTGGGTCATCTTCGTCACCGTGGCCAGTGAACAGTTCGGCACCAACATCCGCAGCACCGTAGCCACCACCACGCCCAACTTCGTGCGCGGCGCCGTACTCCCATCACCAACGCCTTCAAGTTCATCGCAGTGCCGGTGGGCAATATCACAGGCGCCTTGGTGGTGGGCCTTGTCTGCATCGGTGCTGCGCTCTGGGCCACCTCGCGTGTGCAGGAGACCTTCCACCGGGATATGGATTATGTGGAGGAGTGATAAGGGGTTCTCGACGCGAGCGTTCCTCACTCGTTCACTTCGCCCACCTTTGCAACATGTTGAACTACCGTGCGCTCGTTGTCCTAGTTGCCTTTTCATTCGTCCATGCTGGTCTGATCGCCCAAACGTTCGAATGGGCGGTGGTGCCCATGGGAGCTTTAACACGGGGCTTCGCCTGCGTCACTGACGAGTCCGGCAATGTGTACATGAGTGGCCATGTGAACGGACCTACCGACATGGACCCCGGACCGGGTGAAGCCTTCACCTCCGGCGAGTCGCAGAATGCGAACATCTTCCTGGTGAAGTACGGGCCGAGCGGAAACTATATCTGGCATGTGGAGATACCCGGCACCACCGTGGAGATGCCCAGTGATCTCTGCTTGGACCATCAAGGTGGCCTCCTCATGACCGGGTTCTTGAGTGGAATAACAGAATGGGGCCAGGAACCGAATGCGGCTGCCGTGGTGACGAACGGATTCAATGATGGTTTCGTGGCCAAATTCGATACCACAGGAGCCTTTCAATGGGTGCGTCAGTTGGGCGCTGGTCTCGTGGACGAGGCTACAGGAGTGGCGGTGGATGATGCGGACAACGTGTACGTGACCGGTTATTTCGGTAGCACCGTCGACTTCGATCCGGGCCCCGGGGTGTCCTCCTTGGAGTTCCAGGGTGGCGTGCAGGATTCTTACCTGGCCAAGTACAGCCCCAATGGTGATCTCTTCTGGGTGCGTGGCCTGCAGGGATCCGGGGCTCAGACAGCGCAAGCCGTAGCGTGTGATGATGCAGGTGCCGTGTACGTTACCGGGCAGTTCGCAGGCGCAACGTCCTTAGGTCCTGGAACCAGCGGGGTGGTGTCGGGTGCGGGAGGAGAGGGGTTCCTCTGCAAATACTCGGTCGATGGCGACTTCGTGTGGGCGAGATCCTTCGGCGGTCCGTTGAACGAGAAAACCGATGTGGTGCTCGCCGATGGGGCAGGGCATCTGTACCTCTTCGGCCGCTTTGGCGGCACCGCCGACCTGGATCCTGGACCAGCCGTGAGCACGCACACATCCATCGGTGCGGAGTACGCGGCCTTCTACACCAAGCTCGATACCAGCGGCCACGCGATCTGGGTACGCACCTTACAAGCCAATACGCTCG
>DAOORM010000349.1:0-2948 GCA_035389265.1 Flavobacteriales bacterium
ATCACGGTACGCGAACCGACCACCGTCGGTGACCTTGGCGATCCGCTCCGTGATGAGCGAGACCTCTTGGTGGATCATCAGCAGCACCGGTTTTCCGGTCTTGTCGAACACCCCGGACCGAACATTGCCGCCAACAAGATGTCCGGCACGTGCATCCACCAACGAGGACAAGGTTGGCGCGATCACCTCCTTGCCGGTGCTGTCCACCGCGCCGAAAAGGCCGCCCACTTGCACACGCGCAATACCCTCCACGAAGTCCCAGACCTGATCGTACTTCGCTTCCACCACGCTGGCACCACGACCATCCACGAAGCCCCACTTGGCCTTCTTCTTCACGGCGAAGAGCGGTCCGTGTGTGCCTCCCACGTCCGCATATTGGAACGGAACGATGCGTTCGTTGTTGACACCGATGATGCCATGCTTGCCACCGGAACGCACCTCGACACGACCATTCGCGAAGTCACCCCAAGTGGCGACATCGGCCGGCGCTTCGTAGTCCAAAGCGATGATCATGCGACCAAGCGTATCCGCGTAACCGCAGCGTCCAGCTTCCACCACGAGGGCCAGGCCATCGTGATAACCACCCACGTGGTCGTACTTCGCCTCCAACAGCACTTCACCATTCACGCTCATGGTGCCCGTGCGGCCGTTCTTGCGCACCCGCGAAGGGCCATGTTCGTAGCCTTCGATCCAATCGTACTCCATGGGTACCACCAGCTGGCCGGTCCGGTCGATCACGCCATAGCGTCCCTCACGGCCCACCACCGCCCGCTCCGCGTGGAAGCTCGTGGCGGACTCATACCCTGGTGAGATGCGCATTTCGCCACGCGCATTCACGTAGCCATAGCGACCATGGTCCTGCGCGTAGGCCAACCCTTCGGACAGGTCGCCCAGATCGGTGTAGACCATGAGCACCACCAATTCTCCACTGCGGTCCACCGCACCGAAGCGACCCGACCGTTCCACCACCGCGGTGCCTTCGGTGAACTCGCCCACCTCATCGTATTCGATCGGCACCACCACACGACCGGACCGGTTGATGGTACCCACCCGATCACCCAACCCTACTTGGGCCTGACCGTTCACGAAGGGATCCACCCAATCGTATTCCGCTTTGATGCGCTCGCTGCCTTCGGTGTCGATGAAGCCCCATTTCCCATCGCGGCGGAAGGGCATGAGCTCGATGCTCGCAGTGCGGTAGTCATCCACCAGTTCCTCCATGAAGGGATAGTCCGGGAACTCGGCGATGAAGCGTGTGATGGCACCGACGTTCAGGTCCTTGGTGTAGGTCTCGTACAAACTGCGCCAGGCATCGGGCACGCGGTGGTTATCGGGTTCGGCCTTGATGAACGCCTTGTACTCCGCGATCGTCCGTCCTGGCGTGCTCAACCGGTAGATCTCGTCCTCGGCCTTGCGCACGTTGGGGTTCTCCGGGTGGGCCGCGATGAAGGCCTTGTACGAGGCGAGGTCTTTGGCCGCGGTGGCCTCCTCGAACACCGCACCTTGCAATCGCGTGCGCGCTTCGTACACCTCGCGTGCTTCGGGGAACTTCTCCACGAACGCCCTGTAGGCCGCAGCCGTGTTGGCCTGGCGTGCCTCCTGGAAAGCCAGGTGGTGCATCACGGAACGCGCTTCCTCCGCGCGTGGACCGGATGGGTAGCGGTCCAAATAAGACTGGTAGGCCTGTACGGTGTTCTGGCCGCGCACCACCTCCCAGGCCCGTCCGAACACGTGCTCGCGTTGCGCGGTGATGCTCGTGTGGCTCACCCCCAAGGCGCCGATGTACACACGTTCCTTGTCGGGCGCGGCGGTGAAGGCCAGATCAGCTTTGAGGATGAACTGGTAGGCCGAATCCAGGTCGAAGAAGGGGTTGTTGGCGCGACCGCTTATCACGCTCAATCCGTACCACGCCGCGGCGGGGTGCTTCTTCACCTCCTTGCGGAAGAGCTCACGTGCCTTGAAGTAGTCGTGTACCTCCAGTGCTTTGAACGCTTTCTCCAGTTTACCCGCATGCACGGTGGTCACCGCCAGCAGGAACAAGGGCAGCAAGGCCACCCGCATCGTCATTCTCCATTCCACGGAACAAAAGTAGCCGCGCGGTGTTCGGGGCTTGACCACCTTTGCGCCGCGCGATCGACCACCTCCTGTTGATGGACCACCGCACCGAACGTCTCGAACGCCTCCTCACCCGGTGCAACGCCTGGGCCGCGCTCATCATCCTGGCCGTGATCAGCCTGGGTGCCGGGTTCGCCTTGCGCAACATGCGGGTGGATTACGACTTCGAGAAGTTCTTCCCGAACAACGACCCCGAACTGGATCGCTACCTGGCCTTCCGCGAACAGTTCGGGCACGATAATGACTTCCTCCTCTTCGGCATCGAACGGGAACAAGGTGTGTTCGATGGCGAACTGCTCACCCGTGTAGACAGCCTCGCGGTACGGTTGGAACGCCTACCTCGGGTGACCAAGGTGCTCTCCCCCACCCGCCTCACCGAACCGATCATCACCCCGATCGGTGCGTTCGAGACGCCGTACCTGCGTTACTGGAACGACAGCCTTCTCCCCATCGATTCTGCACGCATCTGGAACGATCCGCGCATCAAGGATTACTTCTTCTCCGACGACGGCAAGGCCATGCTGGTGGTCCTGAACGCCGAAGCCAACCTCTCTAAAGAGCGGTGCGACACGCTGCTCAGCGATGTACGCGCCACCCTGGCTGCAACTGGCATGGCCGATACGCGCATCGTCGGTCGCATCGTGGGCCAGGACCACTACATCATCACCATGGTGAAGGAGATGGTCTTCTTCCTCACCGCTTCCATCCTCCTACTTGCGGTGTTCCTCTGGATCGGTTTCCGCAGCCGGCTGGGCGTGATCGTGCCCATCGTGGTGGTGGGTCTCGCGATCCTCTGGCAGATCGGGTTGATGACGGCGTTGGGTAAACCCATC
>DAOORM010000350.1:0-2944 GCA_035389265.1 Flavobacteriales bacterium
CACCGTACATGATCCAAGCCTCGCCTGGTTTCGCGGCCTGGTTGACGCGGGTATTGCCTGAAAAGTGGGTGCAAGGGTTGGCGCGGTATAGCACACAAACGGACCAGGTGAAGGTGACCAGTGATTGGCGGATCCTGCTCCGGGCCTACGCCCTCAACGCGGTGGTGTTCGGTGTGTTGTCACTCGCCGTGATCATCCTAGGATATCGCTGGCTGCCGCGGCTCTTCGGCGATGGCATCGGTTGGTTCGATGAGCACCTGATCGCGGGCACTGTGACCCTGTTGTTGGTGATCCCCTTCATCTGGGCCATGTCGTTCCGGCGGATCAAACGCGATGCCTACCGCCATCTGTGGCTGAACCGGAGACAACTGCGGGGGCCATTGGTGATGGTGGAGCTGGCCCGGGTGACCATGGCGGTGGTGATGCTCGCCATCTTGGTCAACCAGTTCTTCAGTACCGGCTTGGCGTTGGTATTGGCGATCGTGATCTTCACCGTCACCGCCGTTGTGTTCCGCCGCAAATTGCAGCACTTCTATGGTCGTGTTGAACAACGGTTCTTCAGCAACCTGAACCAACGCGAGGCGCGCAAACAGCGGCCCGAGATGGCGCCGTGGGACATGCACTTGGCGGAGATCGAACTGCGACCGGATTCCGTGGCCGTTGGTCGAAGCTTGCAAGAACTGGCGTTGCGCGAGCGTTTCGGCGTGAACGTGGCGTTGATCGAACGCGGGGAGCGCACCATACCCGTACCCGTGCGGGATGAGCGGCTCCTACCCGGCGACAATCTCCTCTTGATCGGCACGGACGACCAATTGGCCGCAGCGAACAAGGATCTGGACACCCAGCTGGTGATCAACGGACTACCTGAACTGGAGAAGGAGGACGTCCGCCTAGGACACTACCGGATCCAGCCGCGCTCCCCCTTGGTGGGCAAGACCATCCGCGAATCGGGCATCCGCGAGAAGGCGCTGGCGCTGGTCACGGGGATCGAGCGCAACACCCAACGCCTGCCGAATCCGGAAAGCACTTTGCGGTTCGAAGCGAACGACCTGCTCTGGTTGGTGGGCAACGGCACGCGCATCACGGAGTTCATGCGCGATTCGGCCTGCACGCGGGAGTAAGGGTTTGGAGGCACACCAATATTTGCCTGCACCATCATCCGCATGGAACATCGGCTCAGGCTCTTCCACCGCATCTCGGGTATCACCATTACGGCGTTCGTCGCCTTGCACCTCTTCAACCACGCGATGGCCTTGGTGGGAGCCGAACGCCACATCGCCACGATGGCGTTCCTACGGCAGTTCTATCGGCACCCGGTGGCCGAAACGCTGCTCTTAGTGGCAGTGTTGAACCAAGTATTCACCGGCATCCGGTTGCACAGGAAGAGCGGCACAGGTAAGCGGATGGGCTGGCAGGCCTTGCAACATTGGAGCGGGCTATACCTGGCGTTCTTCTTCGTGATCCACCTTGGAGCGGTACTGGTTGGCCGAACGGTCTTGCACCTGGACACCAACTTCTACTTCGGTGTGGCGGGCCTGAACACCTTCCCGTTCGCGCTCTTCTTCGTGCCCTACTACGCGCTTGCCGTGATCTCCTTCTTCGCTCACATAGCCAGCATCCATGCACGAAAGATGGAGCGGACGGTATGGGGTCTAACCCCGAACACCCAGGCGCAGGGCTTGCTGTGTTCCGGCATCGTGTTCACGGTCATCCTGCTCCACGGCCTCACCAATGGGTTCATGGGCGTGGCGATACCGGCGGAATACGGTGCGCTCATCGGTAGGTGATGGGATGCTTCCGAAGAGATTCTTCCACCATGAACAAGAGGATCACCATTCGCAACCGAGTGACCGACATGCTCCACTTGTTCCACCCGATCATCGCGGCACCGACGCTCCTATGGGGCGACTTGGCCTTGGCGAAGAAGGCCCTGCGCCAGGGCTCGGCTAGCTTCACCCCTTCACTGAACCATCAACGCGGTAGCGGATCCGCGACCGACGTATAGGGGATGGATCTGCGCGACACCACGGCATCTGGCGTATCTTGGTGGCACCAAGTACCGCAGTTCGAATGAACCCCATACGACGCTTCTCCTCGTTCGATGAGTTGAAGGCTGCAGAGCTCAACAAGGCCAAGGATGTGCCGGCCACCGTGTTGATGAGACACCGTGCCTTCGAGCGGTTGATGGCGGTACTTCGGGAGCACATCCTTCGCGTCAGAACAAGACCGCGTCGTTGAAATGGAAGGTGACTTGAAGGATCATCTCCTGGCTGTATGCAGTACACTTGAACGCTATCAGGTGAGATACATGCTTGTGGGGGGAGCCGCAGTCGCGCTACATGGCTACTACCGCCACTCCATGGGGCCTACAGGTCAGCTAACGGACAAGCCCGACCTCGATATCTGGTTCGCGCCTACTTACGAGAACTACTTCTGTCTATTGCAAGCCCTGGAAGAAATGGGCTGTGATGTCTCGGACTTCAGGAGTGAATCGAACCCTGACCCTTCAAGATCCTTCTTCAAGCTCGATCTAGGTGAATTCACGCTGGACGCTCTTCCGTCCATCCATGCCAACATCCCTTTCATGCAGGCCTATGGTCGGAAGGAGACCGTTCAGTGGGATGGTGTGCCCATCCATTACATCGGCTTTGACGACCTGCTGGAGGACAAGTTACGATCATCGAGGGCGAAGGACCGAGTGGATATAGAGCAACTGAAGCGGCACCGCGACCAGGAATAGGCAGCGCTGCACCATTGCATGCCGGAGGCGGCGTGAACGATCCAATCGTATTCGCCGTTCTTCCATCATCTTTACACCATGCGTACCCGCCTCTCCGACATGCTCCACCTGGAGCACCCGTTGATCATGGCACCGATGTTCCTGGTGAGTAATGTCGCCATGGTGAAGGAGGGCATGCGCTGTGGCGTGGCGGGCTGCATACCG
>DAOORM010000351.1:0-2918 GCA_035389265.1 Flavobacteriales bacterium
GTTGGGCTTCGCCTACAAGCTCGAGGAGTACTTCGCCGAAAGCGCGCTCAACCTTCCTTTCCTGGAGCCCTTCTCGTTGTTCCTCGGGGCGCTGGCATGCATCGCCGAGGTGGTGCTGGGTTTCGCGGTGTTGTTCGGTGGGCGCATGAAACTGGCCACCTGGGCGCTCTTGCTCCTTACGCTCTTCTTCGGTTGGCTCACGGCCTACACCGCCACCTGCGACCCCAATGATGTGTACACCGTCATGGTCAGCGGGCAGGAGGTGGAGCGCGGTGTGACCTGCGTGACCGACTGCGGCTGCTTCGGGGATGCGATGAAAGGCTCCATCGGCAGGAGCCTCACGCCTTGGGAGAGCTTTAGTAAAGACATGGTGCTGCTGGTCTTCATCATCCCCTTGTTCATCTTCCGCAACCGCATCACATGGAACACCAGCGGAGACGACAAGATCCTGCTGCCCATTGGCCTGCTTATGGTCGCCATCTGGAGTTGGATCTTCACGTGGTATGGTCCTCTGTGGTTCACGGTGATCGGTTTCGCTGGCTACCTGGTCATCAAACGCTTCATGGCTTCACCCAAGGCCGAATGGGCCGCTGCGGGGTGGATCACCTTCATCGCCATCGTCTTCACCTGGTACAACTATGCACACCTGCCGATGCGTGACTACCGTCCGTACGCGGTGGGTAAGAGCATCAGCGAGCAGATGAAGAGCGCCAAGCCACCGGTGAACCGCACCTTCGTGAGCTACCGCAACAAGACCACGGGAGAAGTGAAGGAGTACGACACCACGCAGCCCTACCCATGGGACGACGAGAACTTCGAGAACGTGCCCAACAGCACGCGTGTGGAGGTGATCGATCCCGGTGTGCCCTCACAGGTGCAGGATTTCCGCCTCACCGACAAGGATGGCAACGACATCACTCCGGGTATCCTGGAAGAAGCCTCGCCGGTGCTGCTGGTGATGATGTACAACGTGGAGAAGAGCGATGTCGCTTGTCTGCCTGCCATCAAGGCCCTCGCCGACGAGGCCTATAAGAAGGGATGGTACGTGTACGGTGTCACCGCCAGCGATTTCGCCAAGGCCGAGGAGGTGCGCCACGAGCATCAGCTGCCCTTCGACTTCGTGCAGTGCGACGAGAAGACCATCAAGACCGCCATCCGGAGTAATCCTGGTGTGATGCTGATGCAACAAGGCACCGTGCGCGGGCTGTGGCATTGCAATGATGCACCCAGCTTCGAGGAAGCTGTCGCCGCATTGAACCAGTAGGCGGCTATCTTCGATGCCGATGCGCGGGTCCAACGTCCTCCTCCTCCTTATGGCCTTGGTGAGCGTTCCGTCGTTGCACGCCCAGACGAAGGGCGCTATCGGTGGTGATAACATGATGCTCTTCGGCATCGTGAGCGATGAGAAGGGCGACGCCGAGATGCAGAACGTCTGCGTGCGCGTCTACACCGATTCCATCGCTGGTGATTCCGTCTTCACCGATGCCATGGGCAAGTACCAGCTCTTCGTGCCGTTGAAAGGGGTGCATCGCTTGGTGTACTCCACGGATGGTTACCACCGCAAGGCCGTGGCGATCGACGCGAACGGGGAGATGGATGCAGCTGCCCGCGGGGAAGAATGGAACATGCGCATCGACATCAGCCTGACCAAGGCTGATATCGTCCTACCCGATGACTTGTTGGACACCCCGATCGGCAAAGCCGCCTGGCAGCCCGAGATGCGTGAGTTCCAGTGGGATCAGCCCTACACTGAACGCTACAAACAGCGCTACAAGCAGGAGGTGAAGGCGGCGGGCAAGAAGTGAGACCCCCGTAGATCCCGATCCCCTGTTGATATCCTGCCGTTGGTGGGTCGGGTAGGCCCGATGGGGGCTGCATCTTTGTGCTCATGCGCAGGATCGTAGCTGGCAATTGGAAGATGCACAAGGACCGCGAAGCGGCCAACGCCTTGGTCGCGTCGTTGAAGAACGTGGTCATCCCGGAAGGAGTTGAGGTGATCATCGCGCCGCCCTTCCCCTTCCTTGCGGCGGCCGTGGAACAGGTGGCCGGAACACCCATCGTGGTGGCCGCACAGAACTGCCATCAGAAAGGCCACGGAGCCTTCACCGGAGAGGTGAGCGCAGCCATGTTGAAGAGCATCGGTGTGAAAGCATGCATCGTGGGCCACAGCGAACGACGCCAATACTTCGGGGAAACGGACCGTGCTGTTAGCGAGAAGATCGTCGCATTGCTGGAACAGGGGATCACTCCCATATACTGTTGCGGCGAGCTGAAGGAAGAGCGTGTGGCCGGTGACCATTTCACGGTCGTCACCGAGCAGATGCGTACCGCCCTTGGGGGGCTGTCCAACGCGCAGCTGGAAAGAGTCGTCATCGCCTACGAGCCGGTGTGGGCCATCGGCACCGGTCTTACCGCCACAGCGGAACAGGCGCAAGAGATGCACGCGCACATCCGATCACTGCTCGCGGGCCATGGCGCCGAAGTGGCGAACAAGGTGCCCATCCTCTACGGTGGCAGCTGCAAACCCGATAACGCCGCCGAGCTCTTCGTCAATCCCGATGTGAACGGTGGGCTCATCGGTGGCGCCGCGCTCGATGCCGACCAGTTCAGCGAACTCATCCGCATCGCTGGCACGAAGTGACCATCATCAGCTGAATCCCAGGATGTCTTACACGCGTGTCTCCTTCCTCATCGCTCCGCTGGATCCCTGGCGCGATATTCTCATGATCGAACTCGGTGAGCTGGGCTATGATAGTTTCGAAGAGACCACGGGTGGATTGGATGCATACGTACCCGATGATCGGTTCAGTGTGCCGGCCTTGAGCGGACTGCTCACGTTGCGCGATCCGCATGTCTCGATATCATGGGGTGTTTCCAAACTCGAGGACCGCAATTGGAACGCCGAGTGGGAAAGCAGT
>DAOORM010000352.1:0-2916 GCA_035389265.1 Flavobacteriales bacterium
ACACGAAAAGTTCCATGCCCTGCAACCCGCTCCACGCCGCCTTTACCCGCGCGGCCTTTTCTTCTTCCGTACACGCTCGTAGGTCCTCCACGTAACGCACCCATTGCGTCAAGCTCATCGTCATCGGTTCCTCCAGGGTAGCGATGTGCGTCACCGTTTCCGCGAAGTCGCCCACTACGTGATAGCTGGCCTCGAAGAGCCAATCAGGGATACCGCTGATCTCCGTGGCCCACTGGCGCAACTGGGTGCTGGTCACCGGCCGCTTCGGACGACGCCCGCTCAACAACGCGATCACCCACAGCTTGTCGTTATCCTCAGCCTCCAGGAAATACCGCGCCAGCGCATCCACCTTGGCGTTGGTGCCGGTGGTAGCGTCCAATTCATCGAACAGCTGGGCTTCGCGGATCATGGTTCGGGCGCTTCCGATGCGGTTGGCAAGGGTCGACCCGATGGGTCGACGCTACTCGTGCTGTTTGGAATGTCCGTGCGTTGTTCAGCACCCTCTTCACCCGCGAACTCCGTTGATTCCGCTACCGCATCATAACCGATGCTCCGCAGATATTGGCTGAACACATCGGTGTACCCGTGTGTGGCGATGATGCGTTCCGCCCCGGTCTCTTGCACGGCTTGCAACAGTGCGGGCCAGTCCGCATGGTCGCTCAGGACGAAACCCGTGTCGAGATTCCCGCGCCGGCGCCAACCGCGAAGCTGCATCCACCCACTGGCCATCGCGGTGGAATAGGGCCGCATCTTGTTGGTCCACGGTGTGCCGATGGCACTGCCCGGCGTGATCACGAGCGCGTTGCGGAAGCGCTCCTTTGGTGTATCGGTGGTGATCTGCTCCCAACGCGGAAGCCGCAAGCCGCATCCTTCCAAAACCGTGTTCATGTTGGCCACGGCCCCATGTACCAGGATCGGACCGATGGAGTGATCCACCCCGGTCAATACCCGCTGCGCCTTGCCAAGGCTGTATGCGCTGATCACGCTGCAAACACCCTCTGCGGCGTTCTTGCGCCACCATCCATTGATGGCCGCGAAGACGGTAGACGGTTCCTGCCACCGATAGATCGGTAAGCCGAAGGTGCATTCGGTGATGAAGGTGTGGCACCGGATCGGTTCATACTGCTCGCTGATGCCGTCGGCTTGGCGCTTATGATCACCCGTGGCCACCCATACCTCGCCTTTGTACTCTACGCGCACCTGCATGCTGCCGGGGATGTGCCCTGCTGGATGCAAGGAGAATTTCACGCCATTGATGGTCCCCGCCTGTCCAGGCCAAAGCGTCTCGATGTTCAGGTCCTTGCCGATGCGGGCATGCATCAAATGCTTCGTGGTGGGGTGGGCCAGGTAATGCCGGCTTCCCCCGCGCGCATGGTCGCTGTGCGCATGAGTGATGATGGCGCGCTCCACACCCTTCCATGGGTCGATGTGCACCCCTGCCTGCTCGCAGTAGATGCCCTGTGGAGAGAATGACAATAAACTCGGCATGGACGTTCTCACAAGATAGCTCCGGGACAACACTTGCACTGCGCCGTTGTTCTTCTACTCCAGAATATGAAAAGTGCGCTTACTTTCGGGCTATGCCAGCCACTGCGGAGAAAGTCTGCCTGGAATGCGGAGAGAAGATCCTGGGCCGCACCGATAAACGGTTCTGCTCCGATGCATGCCGCAATCTGTACCACTACCACGCGAACAATGCGCCCATCAACTACGTGCGCAACGTGGTCAATGCGTTGAAGCGGAACAGACGCGTTTTATCGGAGCTGAACACCGGTGCCGATGGGAAGACCAAGGTGCATCGCGACCGGTTGTTGGAGAAGGGCTATAGCTTCATGTACCACACCAATACCCATCGCACCAAGGCAGGTAACAACTACGTGTTCTGTTTCGAACACGGGTATCTAGAACTAGGCGAGAACTGGTTCATGCTCGTCCGTAGGGACGAGTATTTGGGCCGCGCGGGCGACCTGAAGAAGGAGGAGAAGGCCTGACCTAGCCGAGCGCCCAGATCAGCAGCACGATCATCACGAGCGTGCCGATGCCTACGAGCACGGGACCGCCGATCTCGTTCTGTTCAGCTTCTTCGGGGAAATGGCCTTCGAAATGGTGATCGCTCATGACGGTAGGTTGACGGGGCAAATATAAAATGGCTGCGTCAATGCCCTAGGCTTGCCTGTAGGCATCTACGAACGATCAAGAGCGCATTCCCGGCCTCAGTTCAAACTGAAGGTAGGCTGCCGAAGCACCATGCGTGCGATCACTGAGCTCTCGTTGGCGCGCATCCGACGGATCATGGTCCGTACATGCTCATCCAATTCACGGTCGCTCAGTTTCGCCAGGTCCTTGTACACCGGCAAACTGCTCTTGCTCTTGAGGATCAGTGCTATTTTGTAGGAGCGTGACATCTGGTTCCGCTAGAAAGACGTGGCTCGGATGCCAATGGATGCCTCTAGGACCCGGGTTTCACAGCTTTTTGCAAGCATCGGTCGGAAAGGGGGAAGGAACGGAGTCTTTGAAAGGTCCAAGGGGAAAATCTAAACGACTGATTTACAATGTTATATGGCTCCATTTGTCCGTGACTTGGCGGACTGGACGAGGCGTCCATCGAAGCCCGTGATGCCGGCACGATCCATGGAGCTTTCCATGATCATGTTCAACTTTCACATCAGAGGATCACCCGAGACGGGCTATCCTTGATGGGGAAGGCCTCATACACAAGCCTTGGACGCTGCTGCGCATCGTCGGGCTTTTTCATGTCTTGCGTGCTCAATTTGGTCAAAAGAGGGATCGCCCGAGGCGGGCTATCCTTGATGGGGAAGGCCTCATACACAAGCCCTGGACGCTGCTGCGCATCATCGGGCTTTTTCATGCCCACCCTCGCTCAAGCTGCTCAACGGAGGATTGCCCGAGGCGGGC
>DAOORM010000353.1:0-2914 GCA_035389265.1 Flavobacteriales bacterium
CGCGGCGGAAAGCGTCGAACATCAGCACCAGGTCATCGCAATGGATGTTGTCCCGCACTTGTTTGCCCTTGTACCCGAATATGGTGTAGGGCGTGCGGCTCATGGCACATTTCATCAGATAGGATAGGAAACCATGCAGTTGAGTGCCACTGTGGCCTGGCCCGGTCAGGCAGCCGCCACGAAAGATGCCCGTGCGCATGCCGAAATACCGTCCGTATTCCTGGACCATGACATCCGCAGCCACTTTGGAGGCACCGAACAAGCTGTGCTTGGTCTGATCGATGCTCATGGCTTCGTCGATACCATGCGCGTGGTAGGGGTGATCCGGTGCGATCTCCCAGCGCGTTTCCAACTCCTGCAGGGGGAGTAAGTTGGGGGTATCGCCATAAACCTTGTTCGTGCTGGTGAAGATGAAGGTGGCTTCGGGGCAATACTGGCGTGTCATTTCCAGCATGTTCAGTGTGCCGGTAGCGTTCACCTCGAAGTCCATGAAGGGTATCTCTGCAGCTTTGTCGTGACTCGGTTGCGCAGCAGCGTGGATCACTAGGTCGATGTCACTCCCGTGTTCCGCGAACAAACGTTCCAATGCAAAGCGATCCCGGATGTCGATATCCATGTGCACATAGTTGGGCACCTGTTCCCGCAACAGGTCGACATGCCATCGCGTGCTTGCTTCCTGACCGAAGAAAACACGTCGCAAGTCATTGTCTATCCCTATGATACGATCGGCCTGTCCCGCGAAGAATGAGGTGGAGGCTCCACCTACGAGGCCTCCAGAGCCAGTGATCAGAACTGTTCTCATGCGTTAGGTCAGGATCTCGTGCAGCCGAGCTTCGTTCGCTAGAAGCCAACGGTGCGCATCGGTGAACACTGTCGGGAGGTCGCGGGTAGGCATCCAGCCAGTATCCTCGGTGATGCGGGTATTGTCTGTAACGTACAGCTTCAAGTCGCCCGCACGTTCAGAAGGGTCTGCTTGTATGGCGAGTGAACGGCCGCTGACGGAGGCTGCCAGCTCGCTGAATCCTCGCAAGGAGCTGCTGTTCGCCAAACCACCACCGACATTGTAGGTCTTCTGGTTCACGCGGTCCATGTCCACGAGTTGCAGGGCGACGAGGTCGCAGAGGTCATCTACGTGCAGTACATCGCGTACCTGAGAACCACGCCCTCCATATCCCGTGTAGGAAAGGGGCATGTTCCATTGATGACGGGAGATCCACAGCATCACGAAGCCTTGATCGGTCTTACCCATCTGCCACGGACCCGCGATGACCCCACACCGGTTTATCGCAGTGCGTAGCCCGTACATCTCCGCGTATTCGGCGATCAGCAGTTCGCTTGCCAGCTTGGTGGTACCATAGAGCGACCGCACCCCATTTAAGGGCAGATCTTCGGATATCCCATTGGCCGTCGCGCCGATCATGGGGTGGGCGATACGGAAACCATCGGGCCCCTCGTCACAGATGTTGTTCAACGAAGCGATGGGATACACCCTGCTGGTGCTCAAGAAAACGATGTCGGCACGGTCACGTGCAACGAGGTTCAGACAGTTGACCGTGCCCATCAAATTCGTATTCACCACATAGGAGGTATCGCCACCGTAGCCCGCCAGGACACTAGGTTCTGCAGCGCACTCGACCAGGGCGTCGATGTGAGGAATCTGGCTTAGGTCTGACGGCTCGCGTACGTCACCATGTATGAAACGGACCCCCGCAGCCTTCAACCGGGGCAGATTCAGTTCGCTACCCCGACGCTTCAGGTTGTCCAGCGCGATCACCTCGCTTTTCGGGTGGCGCGCTTTCCAGTGCAGGGCTAGTGATGATCCCACGAACCCGGCTCCGCCTGTAATGAGTACTGTGGAGTTCCCAGGATCGGTCAGCATGTTGTGGTGCGTGAAGACTACCGGTCAAATGTAAAGTGGCCAGGGCATGCACCAAAGGGTTCAACCCGATCTTCAGGTCGCTTTGTCAGTGGTCAAGAAGGGCTTCGACCAAACCGTTCACTGCGCCCGGCACTCCGATACCCGCAACGGTCAGCATCTTGGGGAAGATGCTCGCCGGGCTGAATCCAGGGGTTGTGTTCACCTCGATCGTCACCACGTCCTGCTCGGTCTCACCGGGGTCGCTCCAGATGTGGTCCACGCGTACCATGCCGGCGCATTTCAATGCGGTATAGATGGCCACAGAGCGCTCCTGAACGATCCGCGCAACGCGATCCGGAATGGGAGCAGGGATGATCTCCTGCGTATCGGCCGCATGGTACTTGGCGTGGTAGTCGAAGAATTCACTGCTGGTACGGATCTCGCAGACGGGTAGCGCCTCTACCTTCCCGTTCAAGCGGATGACACCGCAGGTGAGTTCCCGGCCGCGGGCGAAGCCTTCGCACATCACGCTCGCGTCCTCCGCGAATGCCTTGTCCAGCGCGGCAGGCAGCTCGGCGGTGGTCTTCACCTTGCTGATGCCCAAGCTGCTTCCGCTGCCATCCGGTTTCACGAAACAGGGTAGCCCGACCACCTGGAGCACTTGTGATTCGGTGTTCGCCTCGCGCGCGCGCAGGAAGATCGAGGGGGCCACATGGAAGCCCATCTGCCGCAGCAAGCTGGTGGTGCTGAACTTGCTCATGGTGATCGCCATGGCCAGCACGCCGCCGGTCTGGTAGGGCACACGGAGCATGTCGAGATAGCCTTGCAACTTGCCATCCTCGCCGGGTGTGCCGTGGATGGCGATCAAGGCCGCGGCGAAACGCTCGTGGCCGGCGCCCCGATCCGCGGTGAACAAGGCCCGGTCGAAGGGCAGGCTGGTGCCATCGGCGCGTTCGCAGGTCCAGGAGTCAAGCCCCACGGTGACATAGGCTGCATCATAACGTGTGCCGTCGAGCGCGGCCATCATGGTGCGGGCGCTTTGCAGGCGGATGACGG
>DAOORM010000354.1:0-2908 GCA_035389265.1 Flavobacteriales bacterium
GTTTGGCCGCGTGGTGGCACATAGGTATCAGGTGTAGGGTCGTAGGTCGCTTCCGGTTGGCTATTCCCTTCAGCGCGCCTGGGCACGTTCGCAGCTGGGACCGGAGTTTTCCGCTGGTGTTCCAGCTGCTCCACCTCTTTCTCATAAAGTGCGTGTTCTCCACCCGGTTTCTTACCCTTCCGCTGTGGCGCTTTTGCTGGCACGGCGCGTTCGCGTGATCCCAAGGAGGAGCTTGTGCGTTTGGCGGTCTTGGATCCGGCCCGCTTCGTCACCGCTGTCGTACGCTGCTTCTCAGCGTTCCCCGTGCGCTTGGATGCCACCTTCTTGGTAGACGAACTCCCCTTGGTAGCTTTAGGTACTGCCGCCTCAGCCTTGCGGACGGCGGACTTCTTCACGGTCGCGGAAGTCTTTCGGGGTGCCGATCCCATCACTGGATCGGTCTTTTTCCGTGGGGCGGACTTCTTCACCGCAGTGGTCTTTTTCCGTGCAGCGCCCTTCTTCGCAGCCGCTCGATCCGCAGCAGACTTCGTCGTTTTCTTGCTTCCCGCTTTTACCGGCGTTCGTATCGATGCGGACTTCGTGGTTGAAGGCTTTGCTGCACGCGCTGTGGGCTTCTTCCGTGGTGTGGGTGCCATGGTCGTTGTGTTTGCACCTTCACCACCAACGGGGTGCCGAACTCGGATCAGGCTTGCGTCAACGTTCACGGTGGTCTCGAGCGGGAACGAGACGCCACGGATCTCGGGTGCCCTCGCCACACTCAACAACTAGAACGCACGAACCCCCGAGGAGTACCTCGGGGGGTCGCTGCACGTGCACGACAGGAGCCGCGCACCATGGTTTCCTGTGGTTCAGTGTTTCACGAAGGAGGCGCGCAACACGGCACCGTCCGCTGTCAACGCACGCACGTGGTACGTTCCAACGGGAAGCGTTCGGATATCCAAAGCCACGCGCGTGTCCGAAGCAGTTCGGGTATGCACCAGACGGCCATCAGCACTCCACAGCTCTATGCTGTTCAGGACACCTTCATTCGCCTCGATCCATACTTGTTCATGGGCCGGATTCGGATGAAGAGCGATGCGCAGTGCCTCATCATCCGCAATAGTGGTGGAGCTGTTGAAGGCCAGTGCGTCGATGCTGAGCACGGTGCCAGGGGTGGTGCTTTCTCCAACACTGCTCAAGAGTGTCACGCTCGCACTATCCGGTGTTTCCGTGGTTGCATATTCGATCGGCACGGAGAACTCGGTCCAGTCCGGCGTTCCCGAGCTCACCAGGTAATACCCGGTGCCGATGTCCACACGCTCACCAACACCGGCATCCCATCGCCATAGGTTCACGATCACGCTAGCCATGTCCTCCCCTTGTGGCATGAACTTCAATTGCCCAGTGAGCGCTGCTGGACGTGATGTGTATTGGAAACCTTCGGTCTCGGTTTCAGCATCGCCCACGAAAGCGATGGACGGGAGTATGCCGATACCGGGTACTTCCTGTGTGGTGAGTTCGATGCAGTAGGCTCCAACTGCACCCACACCCTGTGTGGCGAACTCAACGCCGAGCAGTGTGCCCAACGGGTTGAGGGTGCCCCAGCTGGCGGGTTCGTTGGTGCCTGAGGCATTGCTCCAGGTCTCGAAGCCACCATTGGGGATCTGGGCTGCTACAGTGAAGGGAAGGGCGAGGAAAGGCAGGAGGTGTAAGGTTCGTTTCATGGTGTTCGTTCAGGTAAGGATCGAGAGTATGTTGTGCGTTGTGACGTCCGGGTGCGGAAAGAAGTTACAGCGGTGTTGCAATGCCCGTGGTCCAGAACGGGCTGAACAAGAACAGCAACGCCTTGCTCATAACGAAGCTCGGTGCACATCGTGCAACAACGACCTCACTTCGAGTTGGACATCGTGGCCACCGTTCTCGTGGTACCACCGGTGCAACGCCTCGGCCAGGCCATCCTTATCCAGTTGCTCGCTTGCCGGTTTGGTCTTGTTGGCCATCACGAGATCATGGCCCGCTTGCGGACGTGGCCCCCAGGTGAAGAGCACCTCTTCGGTGGTAGGATCGAAGGCGATCAACTTCGGTATGCTCCGCGCACCGTTGGTCAGGAAGCGATCGATGAGGTCGGTGTCCTGATCGCGCAGCGCGATCCGTACCTCAACGGAGGGCGCCAATTCAGCAAGACGTTGCAATACAGGCAGATTCTGCGCACTATCACCGCACCACGGCTCGGTGATCACCAGCCAGGTCTGTGGTGTGAGGCCTTCAAGTGCAGCCTTCACCTCGGGCAGTACCTTCAAGGTCTTTTCGATGCGGCGCGTGCGGGCGAGGTTCAACTTGGTGTAGTCGGCACCATAGCCACCACCGGGTGGACCGTAAGGCTCGCCGCTCGCGACGATGCGTTCGAAGAGCGCCCGGTATTCCTCCGCGCTCATGGCGGCCCGTGCAGCCGCATTCAAAGAGAACGTGCTCACTGGGTCTGGGCAGTGTTGGCTTGTGCGGCTTCGATGCTATCCTGCCGGGCTTGGAACATCTCGATCAGTTGTTCGTCCGTGTATTGCAGGTTCTTGATCATCTGGTACGCATCCTTCGCGAACGGATGGTTCGGATAAGCCTCGATCACGGCGCGGTAGGCCATCTCCGCTTCGCCCTTGTTGCCCAGTTCGCTATCGATGGTGAAGGCCTTGAGATAAAGCACATCGGGCAAGCGCTTCCAGCTGGGGAAATCCCGTGCGATCCGGTCGTAGAGCTTCACGCTCTGCTCACCGTCATGCATGGACTTGGCCACGTTGGCAGCTCGGAACAGGTACTCGGCTGAAACGGAGTCATACGGATTCGCCGTGGCGTAAGCCTTGTACACATCGATCAGGGCGCGTGCCTTGCGTTCATCGAAGCTCAAGGTCTGGAAAACGGAGTCCTCCATGGCACG
>DAOORM010000355.1:0-2900 GCA_035389265.1 Flavobacteriales bacterium
GGCTCGGGCACTATCACAGCGGCGCAGGCTTACATCACCGACATCACGCCACCCGAGGGCCGGGCGAAGGCCATGGGCATGATCGGCGCCGCATTCGGGCTCGGCTTCATCTTCGGGCCGCCCATGGGCAGCTTCATCTACATGCATTTCGGCGTGGAATGGGTGGGCTACATCGCGGCCATCATCTGCGTGCTCAATATGGTGGCCGTGTGGTTCTTCCTGCCCGAATCCCTGCAGCAGAAGGTGATGGACCGGGCCATCCGCATCAAGCCCATAACCGGTGCCATCAAGGCCTTGAAGGAGGAACGCTTCCGCGATCTTTACATCATCAGCTTCATCTTCATCACGGCCTTCAGCATGATGCAGATGACCATTGCCCTGTTCTGGACCGATGACTACGGGTTGAACAAGGAACAGATCGGTTGGATGTTCGCTGCGGTCGGACTCGCTTCCGCCATCGTACAAGGGGGAATGATCGGTTGGCTGCAACGCACCTTCGGCGAGCGCCAGCTCATGGTCTACGGGTGCATCAGCCTTTCTGCGGGTCTGTCCCTCATCGCCTTCATCCCCGATGCCTATTTCCTGCCGTTGAGCATCGTGTCCATCATCCTCCTGGCCTTCGGCAACGGCTGCCTGAACCCGACCATCCTCAGCCAGCTCAGCAAGAACGCGCAGCAGCGGGAGCAGGGTGAAGTGCTGGGTCTGAACCAGAGCTTCGGCTCCTTGGCACGTATCGCTGGACCTGCCCTCGGAGGCCGGCTCTACGAGGTGCACCACGCTCTGCCCTACGTCACCTCCGGGTTCATTATGCTCGGGGCCCTGTACTACGTCATCGCCTACCAGCGCGCCAAAGCAGCACGCCTTCCTGGATAAGTCCGCAGGGGTTACTTTCGCGCCGCCAGAACACTTCACCGAACACCATGAGCGTACTCGTCAACAAGAACAGCAAGGTCATCGTCCAAGGTTTCACCGGTAGCGAGGGTACCTTCCACGCCACCCAGATGATCGAGTACGGCACCAACGTGGTCGGTGGTGTCACCCCGGGCAAAGGCGGCCAGAAACACCTCGATCGTCCTGTGTTCGAGACGGTGAGTGATGCGGTTAAGGCCACCGGAGCTGACGTCAGCATCATCTTCGTTCCACCGCCCTTCGCCGCCGATGCCATCATGGAAGCCGCTGAAGCAGGCATCAAGGTGATCGTGTGCATCACCGAGGGCATTCCCGTGAAGGACATGGTGACCGCCCGCGAGTACATCCGCGGCAAAGGCTGCACCCTTATCGGCCCCAACTGCCCCGGCGTGATCACCGCAGACGAATGCAAGGTGGGCATCATGCCCGGCTTCGTGTTCAAGAAAGGCAAGGTGGGTATCGTGTCGAAGTCCGGAACGCTCACCTATGAAGCAGCGGACCAGGTCGTGAAGGCCGGCATGGGCATCACCACCGCCATCGGCATCGGTGGAGACCCCATCATCGGTACCACCACCCTCGAAGCCGTTCAACTCTTCGCCAACGATCCCGAGACCGAAGCCATCGTGATGATCGGCGAAATCGGTGGGGACTTGGAGATCCAGGCCGCCCGCTGGATCAAAGCCAATTGCAAGAAACCCGTGATCGGCTTCATCGCCGGTGAGACCGCCCCGAAAGGCCGCACCATGGGCCATGCCGGTGCCATCGTTTCCGGTGCCGACGAAAGCGCCGCCGCCAAGAAAGCGGTGATGCGGGAGTGCGGCATCCACGTGGTGGACAGCCCCGCCACCATCGGCGCGAAAGTGAAGGAAGTGCTGGGCTGAGTTCGTAGATCGAATTACAGAACGGCGGATAGCGATGTCCGCCGTTCTTCGTTCCGGCTCACCGCCTCGGTGGGTTCAAACGAGCCTTGTCCGCATCGGTCGGGTCAGCATCCAGATAGACCGCCCAGTAGGCCGCGAAGTTCATGCGGTCGTAATGGATCACGGTGTTGTTGTACTGCTTGATCTGGAAGAGGTTCACCACCAAGAGATAACCGCATAGCGCCAGCGTCGGCCAGCGCCACCTCGAGGCGACCGCACGTTCCAATAAGGCTGCGAAGGGCAGGGCTAGCACGGGGTAGCTCTGCACCAAAGCCCGGCTACTGTAGCTGCCGCCGTAGTGCCAATCGTGCCAGGCGATGATCACCCAGGTGTTCAGGAGCGTGAAGACGAGTGCACTTTTCCGCCAAGGCTGGCCGCGCATGAAGAACAAGCCGAGGACCAGGAGGATGGTGATGGGCGTATAGATGAACCAACCCTTCTCACCACCGAACAGCACGCGCCAATGCGGGTTCAAGAAGTCCCACTTGCTGCCCACATCGTACACCCAGCTTCCGGTAACGACTTTCCAGTACAGCAACTGGGGAAAGAACGCGAGGAAACCCGCGCCGATAGCAACGGCCACATGAGGTAGCTGTGCGCGCACCAAGGCCCACTTCGCCCGGGCTGCCTCCTTTTCATGCGTATTCCACAGCAAGGGAATGAAGACCATCAACGCTTCCGTAGGCCGCGAAACGGTGGCCAACCCGATCAGACCGCCGATGGCGATGGCGCTCCAAAACGTTGGCCGTTCGTGCCATCGTTGGGTGAAGAAGAGCTGTGCGGCATACAGGGCGAAGAGGTAACCGTGTGTTTGCGCGTTGTCCACGCTGATGTACTGGATGGCGTTCGTGGCCAAGACCACGAGCAGCAAGGTGATCGCGACCACCACATCACTGAAATAGCGCAACAAGACCTTTCGTAGAAGGAACAAGGCCAGCACGACGTAAACAAGCGGACTCAGCGCGATGGCCCATTGATAGGGCGGCGAAAAGCCATCTTGGGCGGCACCGGTAGCACCAGCGACCCAGTGCCCGAGCGCGAAGAACGGTGCCTGCAACAGCGACAGCCCAC
>DAOORM010000356.1:0-2861 GCA_035389265.1 Flavobacteriales bacterium
TACCGAGGACGTGGCCACGGAATACCCTGTGGAAGAGGACAATTGGATCGCCGGTGCCGAATTGGCGGACAGCTTGGGTTGCGATGTGCTGAACACCTCCCTCGGCTACACCACGTTCGATGACAGCACGATGGATCATACCTATGCGCAATTGGACGGTATGACCTTGCGGATCAGCATCGCGGCGAACATCGCTTCGCGGAAGGGCATGGTGCCGGTGAACAGTGCAGGCAACAGTGGCAGCAGCAGTTGGTTCTACATCAGCGCCCCCGCCGATGCCATCGATGTGCTCACCGTTGGAGCCGTGGGCGATGTGGAGAACCACGCGCCCTTCAGTTCCCATGGGCCGAGCGCCGATGGTCGCGTGAAGCCGGATGTCTGCGCCATGGGGTGGGGCACCCGTGTGCTCAACGTGGGTCAGGATAGTGCGGTGTCCGCCAATGGCACTTCGTTCGCGTCGCCCGTGCTCGCTGGCTTGGTGGCTTGTCTGTGGCAGCTTCACCCCGGGCGCACCTCCACCGAGATCATGGATGCCGTGCGCCGGAGCGCCTCGCTCTTCACGGATCCGAACGACTCGTTGGGCTATGGCATACCGGACTTCGGCGCCGCACATGCCTGGCTTACCATGACCATCGGGATCGACGAACCGGTCACGTCCCAAGCCCTCGTATTTCCTTCCCCCTTCGTGGACCATTTCCTGATCCGATCACCCGAACTCCAGGCCACACCCGCCCATGTCGTGCTTTTCGATGCACAGGGCCGAGCGGTGCTCTTCAACCGATCGAACGTTGGTGAGGGGGGGCAACTCTTGATCGACGACCGTCGGCTGGCGGATCTTCCCCCCGGCACCTATCTGATGGTGGTTGAACAAGGGGGCGCTGTATTACGTCAGCGTATCGTTCGAGCGCCGTGAGCGGACTTCCTCATGTGGCCACCATTCCCATCGCGGAGCTGGTGCTCGCGTACAGCGAAGGCCGCTTTCCCATGTGCCACGATGATGGCGAACTCTATTGGCACGACCCCGACCCGCGGGCCATATTCCCACTGGACAGGATCCGTCCGAATGCCCGTGCGCAGCGAGCCTTCCGGCAGGCGGGATTCACCTTTTCGCGGGACCATGCTTTCGAACAGGTGATCAGGTCCTGCGCCGACCGCGAAGAGTCGTGGATCGACGAGCGCATCATCGCCACCTTCGTGAACATGCACAGCGCGGGATACGCGCATTCCGTGGAGACCTGGCACGGCGAGGAACTCGTAGGAGGTCTCTACGGAGTGGCGTTGAAAGGAGCCTTCTTCGGGGAGAGCATGTTCAGTAGGGTGCCGAATGCGGGGAAGGCGGCGTTCTACGTTTTGGTCGCACATTTGCAGAAGAAAGGCCATGTGCTTTTCGATACGCAATACATCAATGGCTTCACCCAGCAACTCGGTGCCATCGAGCTTCCGCGCCATGCTTTCAGGAAGCAGCTTGAACACGCGCTCCTCTTGGATCCAGCGTTCTAGCTACGTGGTGATCCTTGCATCGATGTTGTGCGCAATGTTCCCATTCAACGGGACTTACGGGCAATCTGCGCTCACCGTCGAGGTCATCCTCAACGAACCCGAGGCCGGTGGCCTTCTCCGGCTCGCCCTCTGCCCCAGCAAGGAGGCGTACGACACGGAGAAGGGTTGCGAGACCCTTAGCGTACCGGCCAATGGGCGCACCGTGCGGTGTTCCTTCGGAAGCGTGAAGCCCGGGACCTACGCCGTGAAGGTCTTCCACGACATCAACAGCGATGGGGAACTGAACACCTCCTGGATCGGGTGGCCGCAAGAACCTTATGGATTCAGCAACGATGCCCCGGTGAACATGGGGCCGCCATCGTTCAAGCTGGCCGCGATCGCGGTGGGCGAGAAGCCGCTGACCACGCGGATCCAGATGCGTTGATCAGCGCGGGTTACGCACCATCACGTGCTCGACCGCCTGCCTTTCGCCGAGGTAGCGCTGGTAGGTATCCGAGTATTTCACACGGTGATCGATCACCTCGGCGCCGTTGGCCAGCAGTGCGATCACCGCATCCGTGGCCTCGCGGAGTCCGTTGTTGCCGCCGCTATTGGCCGTGACGAGATCAACCTCGCCCCGCGCGATGGCCTGCTCCACGAGCCACGCGGTCACCGGGCTGCCGATCATCACCCGCAGGCCGCAGCGGGCCGCTACGGGAAGGTCTAGCACATCGTCGAAGAAGAAGGCGACCTCATCGGCGTGCAGGCCATGCTTCGCTAGGAAGGCATCGAAGGCCTCGGGCTTGTTGGTGAAGCCCATGTACACGCCGTGCAGGCGCTCACGCTGTGCGAAGCGCTCCGCGTAGGGGTTGTGCTGGCCGGTGATCACCGCGGCCTTGGGCAGTGATCCGTTGCGCAGCCATAGGGCGAAGCGCAGCAGGTTCACGCCCATGCTGCCCACCTCGCTGAATGGACTGCCGCCTTCGGCATCTTTGAAGCCATCGTTGAACACGCCGTCCCAGTCGAAGAGTACGGCCTTGGTTCGCGCCAGGCGGCGCAACAGCTCCTTCTCGGAGCCGATGACGCGGAGGCCGTGTTCAGTGAAGGGCTTCAGGACGCTCATTGTTCCATGGACTTCCTATCTCCTTTCCTCCTGTCGCCGTTCTTCATTTCGATCCACTTTCCTGGGGATCCGTTCCAATGTTGCTGCAAGAGATAGGACTGTGGCAAGTCAGTTGGGAGGTCCCCTGATCGAGCGAGGATCTCCACTTCAACAACAACGCCGTTCATCATGTGAACCATGGCATCTGCGCCACTCGGAAGCTCCGGACAACTGATGACCGCTGCATCCCACATACCATCAGGGCCATTGTACTTTCGGT
>DAOORM010000357.1:0-2858 GCA_035389265.1 Flavobacteriales bacterium
GGTGGAGCCGTACAGCAAGGACAGTGTGGCGCAGGTCTCCGCCTCGCTCGCACAACTGAAGGTGAGCGGCCACATCCTGGATCGCAGCCTGCTGAAGGCCATTACCGTGAACGGTGCGATGGCCGAGTACGACAAGGAGGAGAAGGATCCCCAGTTCTTCGCGGTCATCCCTTGGGGTTCTGCTGACAAGGAGATCGTGGTGCAGGCCATCGATCTCTATGACAACCTGACGTCCGTGGCGTTGAAGGTGGAGCGGAGCGAGGGCATCGCGCCGGAGATCATGCTCACCGCGCCCATGGCTTCCACGGATCGTGTCATCACCATCGACAGCGGCAAGGAAAGCGTCTTCGTGGAAGGCAAGGTCAGCGATGGTTCGCCGATCCGCTTGATCGCGGTGAACGGGGTGAACGCCAGCTATGCGCCCGATCAGATGAACCCGGAGTTCTCGATCAAGGTGGACGTGAAGGACAAGGACCGCTTCACCGTGCGCGCCGAGGACCAGTTCGGCAATGCCAGCGATCAGGTTTATGCATTGGTGCGCAAAACCGCGCCAGCACCCGCACCCGTAGTGACCAAACCCACGGAACCCGCGGCCACGGCCAGTACACCAGCCCCCGCCAGCCGAACGGGCAACACGTGGGTCATCCACATCGAGAACAGCAACTACCGCAACTTCCCCGCTGTGCAGAGCAGCAGCGCCGATGCCAGCAAGATGCAGAAGGCGTTCGCCAACTACAGCATCAGCCGCACCATCAACAAGAAGAACCTCACCAAGGAGCAGTTGGATCGCTTCTTCAACATCGAGCTGCGCGACCTGGTGCGGACCAACAAGGTGAGCACGATCCTGGTGTGGTACAGCGGCCACGGCAAGTCCGTGGGCGGCAAAGCCTACTGGGTGCCGGTGGATGCCCGCAAGGATGATATCTACAGCTACTTCAACTACGGCTCGCTGAAGGCCCAGATGCAGAACTACAGCGAGAGCGTGGACAAGACCGTGGTGGTGTCCGATGCTGCCGGCAGCGACGCTTCCTTCTACGAACTGACCCGTTAGCCCTTCCGATGCCCACTTCCCTTCGCGGCCGCTCGACGTCGACTTCCGTGGTCCGCGTTCTTCGCGGTTCCCTTTTCGCTGTGCTGCTCTTCGTGGCCTTTGTGGCCAACGCCCAGCGCTACTTCTTCGAGAACGTGGGTGTGCAGCAAAGCCTGCCGGCCTCCAAGGTCTATGCCGCCATCCAGGACGGGTTCGGTCTCGTGTGGATCGGCACCGAAGCGGGTTTGGCCAGCTACGACGGCAACAAGGTCACCAACCGGGGCACCCAGGAAGGCGTGGCGCCCAACGGTGCTCGGTCGCTCATGTTGGACAAGGAAGGCCGCCTCTGGGCCGGGCACCTCGATGGCGGCATCACCGTGTACGATGGCAGCAAGTTCACGGCCTACACCTTGGGCAAGAACATGAACAGCGCCATCACCGCGTTGGTGGGCGCGGACGACGGCACCATCTGGATAACGACCGCTGGGCATGGTGCGTTCCGGACCAACGGGCTTCCGACCGAAGGGAATGTGATCGCAGCGGATCGCTTCGCCGAGGAGAAAGGCTTGCAGCCGGTTTTGCTTACTGCTACTGCGCTCAAGGACGGTCGCATCGCCTTCATCGAGGATCGTGGCACCATCCGATCCATTGCCAAAGGCGCGGACCGTGCGGAGGAGATGAAGATACCCGGTTGGCAGGGGCTCTTCGAATGCAACACCTTGTTCGAGGACAGTCGCGGTGCGTTGTGGCTCGGTACTCGTGGCGGCGGAGCGTTCAAGTTCGAGCAGGGCAAGGCCGTGCAATATTCACCGGCCAACGGGCTAACCAGCGGTACGGTGATCTGTTTCGGTGAGGACAACGATGGGGGCATCTGGGTAGGCACCTTCGATGGCGGAGCATCCCTGATCGGTCCCAAGGGCATCCGCAGTTTCAGCAAGGCGAACGGATTGCACAGCACCTTCATCCGCTCGATCACCCGCGACCGCGAAGGCAACTTGCTGATGGGGACGAACGATGGCGGATTGGATATCTTCAAGGGTGATCGCTTCGTGTGTTTCAGCGCGGCCGATGGCCTGATGGATCCACAGGTGTGGGCGGTGACCGAGGACGATCAGGGGCGCGCCTGGTTCGGCACCAACGGCGGTATCGTGATCCTCAGCAACCGCGAAGGCGGTGGCATCGCGCGCACCATCACCGTGCAACAGGGCCTGTTGCCGACCAACTTCATCCGCTGCCTGCGTGAGGATGACAAAGGCTACATGTGGATCGGCACCGACAACGGCGGCCTCCTACGCTATGATCCGCGGACCGATCGCATCACCGAAGAAGTGGAGATCAGGCTCGGTGCAGGCAAGGTCAATGCGCTAGAAATAGGCCAGCCCGGTGAGCTTTGGATCGGTGGGTTGAATGGTCTGTTCCGCTACGTACCGGGCTCCGGATCGCCGCCCTCCTTCTTCACGGAAGAAGAAGGTCTGGCATCCAATAACGTGGTCTCCATTTACCGCGACAAGTCAGGGACCATCTGGGTAGGCAGTACGGTGAAAGGCATAACCCGTATCGACAATGGCATCGCCAAACCGGTGGATCTGGGGCGATCTTTCACTGCCACGGCCTTCGTGCAAGATGACCAAGGCCGCATCTGGGTCGGTACGGAAGGGCAGGGCATCATCGTGCTCGAGAACGGCAAGGAGGTGCAACGCTTCTCGGAAACCGAAGGCCTGCTCAGCAACACCATCAAGGCGCTCGGTCGTGACCAGAACGGCCACGTGTGGATCGGTACCAACAAAGGCCTCAACAAGTGGCGTCCGAAGAAGGGCGGCTTCGTGGC
>DAOORM010000358.1:0-2846 GCA_035389265.1 Flavobacteriales bacterium
TGTACACCTTCATGGACGCTTCTGGTGCGATCATGACCGATCCTTATGGAGAGACCGACCACATCATATCCGGACCTGATGTTCCATCTTGGGATCGTCGGCTGGTATTGGATGGAAATGGAGGCTTCGTGGAAGCGATCGGCTTCTCGCTGCGGCCGATCGGCATCTCGGCGCTTCGCCGCTTCGTGTTCTCATCGCCCACCGCCTTGTCCACAACCCCTACCGCCGATGCGGCTTTGCGCGCCTGGCCCAACCCCACCAGCGGCACACTTCAGGTTGATCTTGCCGATCCGATCGATCAAGGAACCACCATCACGGTGATGGATGCTTTGGGACGTGTGGTCGCGGACGAGCGTTCCATCCGTTGGTCACTCTCCGGTGAGCGTTCCATCACCTTGGACCTCCCGAACACCATCGCCGAAGGCCGCTATTCCCTGGTGCTGGCCACCGACATGGAGCGCAGGATGGCGCAGTTCGTGGTGCAGCGCTGATCATCGGTCAGAAGTCCCCTGCTGTGTCGGCGTGATCGTTGGAACGGCTTGTTTCTGCCGCTCCTCACTGATCAGGTAGGCGATCAACACGATGAACAGGAGCAGCAGGAACGCCTTAGGGTCGCGGTACAGCGGCTTCCGCGGGCGGCGGACCGCCCTGGTGTAGTTGTAGATGAGCCGTTGAGGGTCGCGGTAGCGCGCGATCTCCGCCTCGGTGGGCTGCTCTGGCCCTTCGGGTGTTATGCGGTACTGGCGCTTCATTTCCGCGGAGCAAGGTAGGTGCGTAACTGGCCCAGCACGCGGTGGGTGCGCATCTTGGCGGCATCCTCGCCGATGCCGAGCACCTGGCCCAGTTCAGCGAAGCTCAGCCCGTCCATGTAGCGCAATTCGATCAGGCGGGCCCGGTCGTCATCAAGGCGGGCCATGGCACGCCCGAGTCGCTGCATTTCCGTCTCATCCAGGTCTAGGCCCATTTCCTCTGAAAGCCCCTTCACCTCGCGATAGCTGACGTCTATGAGGATCTCTTTGCGCTTGCGCCAGTGCATGCGCACCTCGTTAAGCGCGATACGGTAGAGCCAAGCCCTGAACGGCAGCCCCCGTGGTTCGTATGTGGCCAGTGCCAGCATGGCTTTGAGGAAGGTCTGTTGGGTCAGATCGGCCGTGAGTTCGCGGTGTTGCACGCGGCGGAGCACGAACCGGAAGATGTCCGCGAAATAGCGCTCGTAGAGCGGGGCGAACCGGGCGGGGTCGGCTTTCGCCTCCCGCAGCTGGTGCAGTTCATCCGGGTTCTCCATGCGCAGGACTGGTGAATGCAATGCGGGACTCCATCGGAAGTAACGACGGTTCGACGGACAAGGTATTCCGTTCGACGAAACCCCGAACCGAGGCAATCCGTACAACGAGGCACTCTTTTCATCCTCGGCGACCACAAACCGAACCAGTTGGACATGGCCCTCTTCGGATCACTGCAGTTCCACAGCATGCGAACTAGAGCCACGCGATCGGGGCTTCTGGTGATCCTGCTGTTCCTGCTTCTCACAGGCGTTGTACCCGCTCAAGCTCCATCTTGGAACTGGGAGATCAGCCCTTCGAATGGCAATGATTCGTGGATCCGTGATATGGCAGTTGACCCCAATGATGGGTCTGTTTACGTGGTCGGCAAGTACAGACAAGCGGGTATCCTAGGCCTACCCAATCCAGCGGGCAACGCAGATGCATTTCTAGCTAAGCTAAACTCCACGGGTATTGTACAATGGAGTGTACGGATCGGGACAAGTAGCGACGATGAAGCATACGGCGTGGTGGTCGCCGAGAACGGAGCCGTGGCCTTGACCGGTGGTTTCGAAGGCAACCTTCAAGCGGGAACAACCTCTGGGGTCTCACTTGCCGTAAATTCCATCAGCGGCAGCGAGGATGTCTTCATCGCCTGTTACAGCCCTTCAGGAACATTGCAATGGCTGAGCCGAGCCGGTGGAAGCAACGCGGATCATGGCACCAGCATCGTGAGCGGCGACTTCGGATTCGCCGTGCAAGGCTTGTTCACCAACGGAATTGCATTCCAATCAGCAGGCGTTCCCATCATTCTTGCGCCAGCTGCTGTTTCGAACCAGACGATGGCCTTCGTGGCGACGTTCGACCCAATGACCGGATCCTGCACGAAAGCCGTGATGGCGACCGCAACTGGCGCCATGAACCCTGAGCGCATGGCCACGGACGGTGAGAATATATTCGTAACAGGTACACATCGCGGCAATACCATCACCTGGCGGTCGTCCGAAGATGCGGCGATCGGAGGCAATAATGCAGGCGCGGCCACGATGGCCAACGCCTATGTGACCACCTTCAACACCGCGCTCGATCACAAATGGTCATCGCACGTGAGCAATCCCGGCGATGTGAACATCTCCTGCAATGGTATCGCCTTCGGTTGTGGTCGCATCTATATCACCGGCAACTCGCACGCGGGTTCTACCTATGCCGGCCTGGGCGCTGGTACAGCATCGACCCACGACCATGCATTCCTAGCCGCATTGAACTTGGAGGATGGACAAGGCGCATGGATACACACAGCACAAGGGAATGATGCGCACAGCCAACTGGGCTACGACCTCACCGTGAGCAACGATGGTGACATCTTGATGGCAGGTAGGTTCGTGGATGCCGTGACCTTTGATACTGGTGAGACCATTTCGGGTCCCTCGGGCACCCATGGCTTCGTTGCGCGGTACACACCCACCGGAGACCTGGAATGGGTTCAACCCGTATTGAGCGATGATGCTCTGGACCTTATGGCAGTCGCCGTGCAGGGCCCCGACCAAGTCTACATCGGAGGATCTCTGGAAGGCTCCTGTTCTT
>DAOORM010000359.1:0-2834 GCA_035389265.1 Flavobacteriales bacterium
CGATGATCTCCACGCCGGTCATCTCCTCCAAGGTGCGGATGTTCCGGCCTTCGCGTCCGATGATGCGACCCTTCACGTCGTCGTTCTCGATGTGGAACACGCTCACGCTGTTCTCCACCGCGTGTTCCGTGGCCACCCGTTGGATGGTCTGGATCACAATGCGCTTGGCTTCCTTGTTCGCGGTGAGCTTGGCATCCTCGGTGATGTCCTTGATGGTGGCCATAGCTGCCGTGCGGGCCTCGTCCTTCAAGCTCTCTACGAGGTGCTTCTTGGCATCTTCGGCGTTCATGCCACTGATGTTCTCGAGCATTTGCACCTGTTTGGCGTGCATCTTCTCGGTCTCCTCCCGGCGGCGCTCCAAGCCGGTGAGCTTCTGCTGAAGCTCTTCCTTCAGTTTGTCCACCTGCTTGTCCTTGTTGGCCAGGTCCTGCTGCTGGCGACTCAGCTGCTGTTCGCGCTGCTTTGCCTTCTCCTGGGCCTGGCTCACGGTGCGTTCACGCTCGCGCACTTCCTTCTCATGCTCTTCCTTCAGTTGAAGGAATTTCTCCTTCGCCTGGATGATCTTCTCCTTCTTCAAGGCTTCGGCCTGCACTTCGGCCTCCTTGATGATGCCCACGCTGCGCTTCTTCATCGCCGCGTTCAGTACCATGTAAACGACCGCGCCTCCGGCCACCAAGCCAGCGAGGATCCCGATCAAAACGCTCATCATGTCCATTGTTCCACGTATGTTAAGTGGACCATGTCGGCGCCTACGTCAGGGCCCGTTCCGGGGCGAGGGCAACGGTCAAACGTGAAGATCGGCGAGCATGCGTTCGATGGCCCCCAAGGTGGCATCGACTTCGGCTTCCTGTCGTGTGGTGGTGCTGTTCAATGCACGCACGGTGACTTCCAGGGCTGCCATCGCTAGTAGGTCCTGCTTGTCGGTCAACGGATAGTTGGCCTTCAAACGGGCTATGCTCTCATTGATCTCCTCCACAGCGCCACGCACGTTCGCTTCTTCCGATGCTTGTATCGTAAGCGGATATGCGCGTCCCGCGAGTTCGACTCTGATCGATCGTTCTTCCATGGGTGCGTTCTACCAGGCTAAGCTTTCAACAAGGCCAAGCATTGGTCTATCTCGTTCACCAATTCGTCGATCCGTTCCTTCGTTCCCGGATCGGTCGTTCCGCCACCAGCGGACCGCCCTTTCCGTAGGACCTCGTTCTCCCGTTCCAGCTCGGTCACGCGAGCGCGCAATACATCCACCTTCCGGTGTTGGTCGCGCACATCCGCTTCCAGGTCGGCCGCCTTGGTACGCAACGCTTGGTGCTCCCGTGCCAAACGGGATACCTGCTCGTGTACTGCCTTCAATCGGTCGGTCAGCGTGTTCATCGTGCCGGACAAGAGTCCTAACATGGTCCGAGGTCAAAGATAGGATCACCGCCTTCTTGAGCACGCCTTTTGTTTGAACGCCAAGGTGTTCATCAGGCAGTGGCCGGGCCCGGGACACGCTGGGATCACCGGCCTAGCTTGCACCCTCCAAGCCCCAACACCTCTCCCTACGTCCGAATGGCCCTTGTCGACCACCTCTCGCTTAAGTCTCTCAACACGCTGGCAATTAGTCTTTTATGCGCGGTTCAAGCGACTGGCCAACAAGCGCCTGTCCGGTTCATCCCGCCCATGGACCATGCCATCGAGCTCAGCGGGAACTTCATGGAACCCCGGGGGGACCACTTCCACTCCGGTCTGGACATCCGTACTCAGGGCAAGGAAGGGCTGCCCGTGAAAGCGGTGGCCGACGGATGGATCAGCCGGATCAAGATAAGCCCGTGGGGTTATGGCAAGGCTGTTTACATCGACCATCCCGATGGCCATACCTCGGTTTATGGGCATTTGCAAACCTTGAAGGGCCCTGTGGCCAAAGCCTGCCTGGATGCCCAGTACCGCCAAAAGGACTTCAGCATCGACTTCACGCCGGAGAAAGGAGCCGTACCCGTGAAACAGGGTGAAGTGATCGCGCTAAGTGGGAACACTGGCGGTAGCGGAGGCCCCCACCTCCATTTCGAATTGAGGCGCACGGATGATCAGCATGCCTTGGATCCGGAAGCGCTCGGCATCGAGGTGCCCGATAGGATCAAGCCTGAAATGATCGGGGTGCGGCTGTACCCGCTCAACGATAGTTCACTCGTGGGCCCCTACCCGCCCAAGGCCAAAGGTTTCGCTACCGAAGGCGCTGATGGTCGTTACACGTTGAAAGGCGGTTCCGTTCCCAACGCCTATGGCACCTTCGGCCTCGCCCTCCACACGATCGATCGGTACGATGGCCTTGCGGCGAAATGTGGGGTGCGCAGGATCGAGCTTTTCGTGGACAGCGTACCCACCTTCAGCATCGTGTTCGACGAGATCGACTTCAACACCACGCGCTATTGCAACGCCCACATGGACTACGCCTTGTTCAAAGGCAGCAAGATGGAATACCACCGGTGCTACAAGCAGGCCAATGACAAGCTCCGGATCTACGGCAAGGAGGAAGCCCAGGGCCGCATCGCCATCGCGCCGGGCCAGCAACGGCACATCCGCTTCAAGGCTACGGACGCCAACGGCAATCCGAGTGAACTCAGCTTCGTGGTGAAAGGCGCCAGTGCTGCGGAGGCTCGCGCATGGACGCCAACGCCAGAGCCTGTGGGCAGCCTTTTCCGCTACGATACCGAGAACGTGCTGAAAGAAGCCGGCGTTACCCTGACCCTGCCAGCTTTGGCCTTGTACGATGACACCTATGTCCGTTATGAACGCAAACAAGCTCCTACGCGCGCGCTTTCACCAGTGCATGTGTTGCACGAACCACTCACCCCACT
>DAOORM010000360.1:0-2829 GCA_035389265.1 Flavobacteriales bacterium
GAACTCACGGTCACGGACACCATGTCCATGAAGGTGAAGCGCATCACCTATTCCTTCACCCCACAAGGTGCGGAGATGTACTCCGACGCGGTCTACGAGGAGAACGAGGATTGGGAGAAGACCCAGAAGAAGGTGCAGGAAGAAGCCAAGGAGAAAGCTGAAAAATTGAAGGGCAAATTGACGAAGGCCGGTTTCAAGCTGACCGAAGGAGCGTCGGGGTATGACGATTACACCATCAGCTCCTACGACGATGAATCCGAAGCGGCCAGTGTGGAGATCGAACTGGCGAACGAAGCCGATCTGAAACGCTTGGTGACCTTCCTGCGCAACGAGGGCAAGGGCGACGGGCGCGTGAGCCGCTGGGAATATGAGCCCTCGGCAGGCACCGAACTAGAGTTGATGCAGCGCCTCTTCAAGCGCGCAGAGGAACAAGCACGCACGGTGGCCACGCTGGGTGGTCGCAAGTTGGGCAAGTTGCAGGTGGCCCACGCACCCGGAGGAAGCTCGGGCTTCACTTGGCTGGATTCGATCATGGAGTTGGCCAAGAAGGAGATGATGAAGAACGAGTTCGGAGGCAACTTGGAGATGTTCAATACGCGCGAGCGCACGCTGACGTTCCGTTTCGCTCTGGTGGACTGAGTGGATGGCCGCTGAGCTCGACGCCACGTACTGGCACCATCGGTACGCAGAGCAGGACGCACCGTGGGACCTGGGAGGTCCATCGACACCCTTGGCCACCTATCTCGATGGCCTCGAGGATCGCGACCTACGCATCCTGATACCGGGTGCAGGCCGTGCCTATGAAGCTGAATACGCTCATCGGCTTGGCTTCCGGAACGTGTATCCCATGGACTTGACCGGCGCCCCTTTCGACGATCTGTTGCAGCGCTGTCCAACCTTTCCACAGGAGCATTTGCTCGTGGGCGACTTCTTCGAACACCAGGGTTCCTACGACATCATCCTGGAGCAAACGTTCTTCTGCGCGTTGGACCCGGCGCTTCGCGAACGCTACGTGGCACACATGCATTCGCTGTTGGTTCCGGGAGGTAAGCTCGTGGGTGTGCTCTTCAACATCCCCTTGAACGCGGATCATCCGCCGTTCGGAGGTTCGGTGGATGACTACGCACCGCTCTTCAGGAAGCACTTCCACGAGGTATCGCTGGAACCCTGTCGGAACTCCATCAAACCACGGGCTGGCAATGAACTCTGGCTTTGCGCGGTGAAGGAGGTGGCGTACACGCCGATCGATTGCAACTTGTACGATCGGTACGAAGCTGCTGCCACCTTGAAGCGAACGGTGGTATTGACCATGGATACCGGGGAAGAGGTCCAGGGTGTGATCACCGATCTCTTCATCCGAGACCGCACTGAGTGGTTGCGGCTGAGCGACGGTGCGGAGATCAGGCTGGACCGGATCATGCGGATGGAATAGTGGGCTACCCTTGAAGTATCGGAAGGGATCTCGCATCTTCATCCTTCCGTTGAACCATGAGGTCGCTCGTTCGCACCGCCGATGAATACTTCGAGCAGCTCGAAGCTGATCGACGCGAACCGTTACTGCGCTTGCGCAAATTGATCTTCGGCATCTGGCCAGCCATCGCGGAAGACATGGACCGCGAGATGCCCACGTACCACCTGGATGGCCGCACTTTGTGCGCATTGTCCAACCAGAAGAACTTCATGGTGCTTTACATCATTCCTCATGATCTGCTCAACGCGTTCAAAAAGGACCTATTGATCTTCGACCGCGGCCGCAGCTGCATCCGGTTCAAGCGTTTGGAGCCGGAAACCTTCGACCTGTTCGACCGCATCATCAAGTACACGGGCAGCCAGATGCACGAAAGCCAGTTCGGCGAGGTGCGCACCAGGCGCCAGCCTTCGCGGGTGATGTGAAGCGCGACGCATCGTACTTTTCGGCACATGTCCAGCAAGACCATCGTCCTCGACCACGATCGTGTGCAGCGCAAGATCACGCGGATCGTGCATCAGTTGCATGAGGAGTACCATGTGGAAGGAGGCATCATCCTCGTTGGTGTGGCGCCACGCGGATACACGCTGGCCAAGCGGCTACAGAACGCCTTGCATGAGTCCACCGGACTGCGCGCGGAGCTGGTGGAGCTGAAACTGGACAAGGACCAGCCGCTGGAGAAACCTGCGAAACTCTCGGTGGATACCGCCGTGCTTCGCGACCGCGTGGTGGTGTTGGTGGACGATGTCTTGATGAGCGGACGCACGCTGATGCATGCCGCGAGTTTCTTGGTGCAAGTGCCGTTGAAGAAGCTCACCACGGTGGTGTTGGTGGACCGCAGACATAGGGCCTACCCGATCCGTGCGGACATCGTCGGGCTCACCTTGAGCACCACCTTGCAAGAGCACATCAGCGTGGAATTCGGCAAGAAAGACACCGTCTACCTGGCCTGAAGGAGGGCCGCGATGCGTTCAGTCAGCTCCGTGGGCGTGCCGACTGCGTTGATCCGAAGGTCGGCTTGGCTGTAGAATGGGACCCGCGGTTCGAGCAATTGCTGCACCCTCGTCCGCAGTTGCTCTCCGCTAAGGCCGGCCAATAAAGGCCGATCGCCGCCGCTCCGCTCGATGCGTGGCATGAGCACATCCATGGGCACATCCAGCCACACCACCGTGCCAGCGGCTTTCATGCGTTCCAGGTTGTCACCTTCGCACGGTGTGCCACCCCCCATGGCGATCACGGCAGGTGGAGCGGCCAGCAGCTCGTGCAGGACTTGGGTTTCCACGGCTCGGAACGCAGCTTCCCCTTCACGTTCGAAGAAGGGTTTGATCGGTCCCACGCGCTGCTCGATGACGCGGTCGATG
>DAOORM010000361.1:0-2823 GCA_035389265.1 Flavobacteriales bacterium
CGCGTGGTCTTCACCTCCACCTTACCCGGTTCGGATGAGGTCGCCTTCTTCCGTTCGCGTAACCTCTTCCCCGATAACGTGCCCGTTCTCACTGATGCCGTTGCAGTGGTCAAGGGTCCTGGCGCCAGCGCCGATAGCAT
Source organism: Flavobacteriales bacterium (assembly GCA_035389265.1). Taxonomy (GTDB): domain Bacteria; phylum Bacteroidota; class Bacteroidia; order Flavobacteriales_F; family PHOS-HE28; genus PHOS-HE28. Next base: position 141 of record DAOORM010000361.1, read on the forward strand.
CAGCGTGGAGGAAATACGGGAGGCCATGACCGGCGAAAGCAGCACACGTGTGCTGTTCGAGGATGCCCGCGGTGGTGTGGTGCGTAGTGTGGTGGACTCACTGCTTGCAGGCGATGCAGGCGCATTGAAGAACGTGTCCGCTGTTGAAGGGTTGGACAGCTTACTTGCCCACCTGGCTCGGAACCCTGACGCCATCGGGTTGATCGCCTTTGCGCGGATCAGCGACCTGGATGATCCGGCTTGCCGGTCCTTGCGCGAGCGGATGACCTTATGCCGTGTCCGTTCGAAGGGCACCGCCATACTGCCGAACCAATCCACGCTCGCGGACGGCCAGTACCCGCTCCGGCGCAAGCTTTACGCTGTGCTCAAGGAGGGGAAAACAGGTCTTGGCACCGGTTTTGTTTCCTTTGTGGCCGGCCATAAAGGCCAGCGCATCATCCTCAAGAGCGGCCTTGCGCCGCAGACCGTTCCCGGTCGGGATGTTGAGCTGGTCACGAATTAAGAACATGAACCAGAACATCTTCCGTAACGCGCTGTTCCTCACTGCTTTTGCAGTGGGCTCCGGTGTGCAAGCCCAAACCGTTGCCGAAGCCATCGCCCTCACCGAGAGCGAACGCTTCGAGAAAGCCGGCACTACACTGCGCAGCGTGCTCTCTGCCAGTCCCACCGATGGTGAGGCTTGGTTCTACCTGGGCGAGAACTACTTCGAGAACGACCGCGAGGACTCCGCCTCCTACTGCTACACGAAGGGTGTGGAGGTGAATCCCCGTCAGCCGTTCAACCACGTGGGCATGGGCAAGGTCCTTTGGGTGAAAGGGCAGCGGGATCAGGCGATGGCCAAATTCACCGAGGCGATCACCATCGCTACGGACAAGGCCAATAAGTTCCCCAAGAAGTTGCAAGCTCAGACCCACCGCGAGGTGGCAGAGGGCTACGCCAGTGGCAACAACAAAGACCTGGTGAAAGCCATGGCCGCCGTGGACGCTGCCATCGCTTTGGACGCGACCGATCCGGAGGCGTACATCCTCAAGGGCGACATCATGTGGGAGCAGAATCCCACCGATGCCTCCCAGCCGATCGCTCTGTACAAGAAGGCCTCGGACCTGCGCACAACCAGCGCCAAACCCATCGCGCGCCGCGGCTTCGTCTACCACCGGGCTAAGAACTACGATGCTGCCATCGCCGAATACGACAAGGCCATCGGTATCGAACCGGGCTTCGCTCCGGCCTACCGCGGTCGTGCGGAATCGTATTTCGGCAAGCGCGATTTCCAGAAGGCGAAAGCCGACTACGACGAGTACCTGAAGCTGAATTCCGGTAGCCAGAGCGCCATGGTGCGTTATGCGCAGTTCCTTTATCTGGTGCAGGATTACAAGCCTTCGCTTGAGCTGATCGACAAGCTGCAAGCCGCTGGCGTGGAGAACAACACGTTGATGCGCATCAAGGGCTACAACCAGGTGGAACTGAAGGACAGCGCGAACGCCATGGCCACGCTGGATGCGTACTTCGCCAAACAACCACAGGACAAGGTGGTGCCCAGCGATCTGCAGTACTATGGGCGCGCGGTGGCCTTGATGGGTAACGATTCCCTTGCTGGCGAGAAGATCATGGCGGCCGCTGCCATGCCGAACGCGGATCCCGATCTCTACATGGAAGCGGGTACCTACTTCCAGAAAGCCAAGCGCTTCGACCGCGCGGTGGCCGCGTACCAAGCGAAGACCAACTCGAGCAAGGTGGCCGTGAACGACTGGTACTACCTCGGTGGCGCAGCTCAAAAGGCAGGGCAGTACGAGGTGGCCGACATGGCGTGGACCAAGTACATCGAGAAGCAGCCGACGATCTACCAGGGATATCTCGGTCGCGCCCGCGCCAACGTGGGGCTCGATCCCGAAAAGCAGACCTGGCAGGCCAAACCACACTTCGAAGAAGCACTCCGCATGATGAAGCCCGAGGAGATCACCGGCAAAGCCTCGAAGGACGCCGAGGAGGCCATGTTCTACCTCGCCTTCCACCACTTCTATGGATCCAAGGACATGGCCACCGCGAAATGCTGGTTCCAAAAGGTGAAGGACCTGAACACCGGCACAGAGCGCACCAAACAGTCCAGCGACATGATGATGAGCAAGGAGCTGAAGGACGTGGCCGTCGGCACCTGCGAATTGCAATAGGTCGGACCAACACATAAGGGGAGGGGGCTTCGGCCCCCTTTCTGTTCTCCGGTAAGCCGCACCCGCTTACATTGTGCGTCGATCATCATGGGTCTTTTCCGCAAGAAGCCACTCGACCATGTCTCAGCCACCGAAGGGGAGATCCACGGCGGGCATGCGCTCGGCAGGCACCTGAGCGTGCGGGATCTCACCTTCTTCGGCATCGCCGCCATCATCGGTGCAGGCAGCTTCAGCAGCATGGGGCAGGCCTGCTTCAGCGGCGGGCCGGGTGTGGTGCTGCTCTTCGTGCTCTGTGGGATCGCCTGCGGGTTCACCGCGCTGTGCTACGCGGAGTTCGCTGCACGCGTGCCCGCCAGTGGAAGCGCCTACACCTATGCCTATGTGAGCTTCGGAGAACTCTTCGCCTGGATCATCGGGTGGGCCTTGCTCATGGAGTACAGCATCGGCAACATCTACGTGGCCTTCAGCTGGAGTGGCTATTTCACCAACCTGTTGGATGGGCTCGGCCTGCACCT
>DAOORM010000362.1:0-2808 GCA_035389265.1 Flavobacteriales bacterium
CGTGACCCAGGATGGCTCGCGCGAGATGAGCCTCGACATCAGCTTGCAACCCGTACACGCCGTGGAAGGTCTGACACGGAATGAGAAGTAGGATCGTCGCATCGGCTCTGTGGGGCTGGGTGTTCTTGTCGCGGGTCGCCGCACAGGATGCCCAGCTCACGCAGTTCTATGCAACGCCGACCTATGTGAATCCGGCTTTCGCGGGCACGGGCCTGCAAACGCGCTTCGGACTGGTGGCAAGGGACCAGTGGCCCGCCATCCCCGGCGCCTTCATCACGACCAACTTCGCTATCGATCACAATCTGAGCGAGCTCAGTAGCGGACTTGGCTTGATGGTGCACCACGACCGATCTGGCTCAGGCGCGCTCCGCTATACCAGCGTCACAGGCCAGTACGCGTACGAGATCCAACTGAAGCGGAAAGTCTTCCTGCGGCCTGCGTTGCAAGTGGGTTGGGTCCAACATGCCGTGGATTATTCGCGACTGGTCTTCGGTGATCAGCTGGCACGCGGCGGCACGGTAGGCACCTACGAGGTGATGGATGGTACCAACATCGGATACGCCGATATGGGTTCAGGTCTGTTGTTCTTCACGCCGAAATTATGGCTGGGTGCGGCCTTGCACCACATGAACCGACCGAACCAGTCGTTGCTGCTCAACGAGGCGCGTATCCCGATGAAGTTCAGCATGCATGGTGGGTATCGCATCACGGTGCGCACCCCGGTGATCCGGAAGAACCCGCAGAGCTTCGTGTTCGCCTTCAACTACAAGGCCCAACAGAAGTTCGATCAGCTGGACCTCGGTATGTACTTCGAGCGGGAGCCGGTCTTCTTCGGCCTTTGGTATCGCGGCCTTCCCTTGTTCAAACGGTATGCTCCAGGCTATGCCAACAATGATGCCGTCGCCTTGCTGGTAGGCACGATCATCGAGGATATGCGCATCGGCTATAGCTATGACGTGACCGTTTCACGCCTTGCCGCGCACTCCGGCGGTGCACACGAGATCACGATCGGATATGAGATCGCCTCGCGGCACAAGCGGCGAGCGGCGAGCAAACGGCGTGTGGTGCCTTGCGCGAAGTTCTAGCGGGATAGCTGCGGATATACGATCCTACACCCGCTCGCTCAACTCCAGCCAACGATCCGTCATCCGATCCAGCTCTTTCATGATCTTCTCCAGATCGATGGAGCGTTCCATCATCACGTGGTGATCCGTCCCGCCCTTGGCGATCAGAAGCAGTAGCTCTTCCTTGCGCGCTTCCAGCTTGGGCATTTCCTTGTCCAGCTTCTGCAGTTCCAGCTTTTCGGCGTAGGTCAGCTTCTTCAGCGGCTTGTCATTCGCATTGGGGATCGGCGCGGTGGGCTTAACGACCTCTGCTGGGATCTCCTTGCGCTCCTTGGGTTTCTCGGCTTCATCCTTCTGCCGCTCGCGCAATTCGGTGTAGCTGCCTACCCATTCCTTGATCTTACCTTCGCCTTCGAACACGAGCAGCTTCGTACACAGCTTATCCATGAAGTAGCGGTCGTGGCTCACGATCAGCAGGCAGATGTCCAGGTCGGTGAGGAAGGTCTCCAAGGCGTTCAGCGTGGGGATGTCGAGATCGTTCGTGGGCTCATCGAGGATGAGGACGTTCGGATTCTTCATCAACACGGTACACAGGTAGAGGCGGCGTTTCTCACCACCGCTCAAGGTGCTCACGTACTGGTACTGTTGTTCCTTGTCGAAAAGGAAACGCTCTAGCAGCCCTGAAGCGGTCAAGGTGCGGCCCTTGTTCAAGGGGATCAACTCGGCGATGTCGCGCACCACATCGAGGATGCGTTTGTCCTCCGTCAGTTGCAATCCTTGCTGGCCGAAGGTGCCGAGGATCACGGTGTCACCCATGCTCACGGTGCCGGCGTCGGGTGTCAGTTTGCCCACCATCAGGTCGATGAACGTGGACTTGCCGATACCGTTAGGGCCTACGATGCCGATCCGATCGCCACGCTTGAGCGAGTAGCTGAAGCCTTTCACGATCGGCTTGAAGGTCTCAGGCTTGTCAGCGCTTCCGAAGCTCTTGGTGAGGTTGCGTGCTTCGATCACTTTGCCACCCAAGCGCTCGGTCTTCACATCGATCTTCACTTCCTCGCGTTCGAAGTTGCGGGTGGCATCGGCCTTGATGCGGTCGAAAGCATCCAAGCGGCTCTTGCTCTTGGTGCCCCGTGCACGGGGCATCTTGCGCACCCATTCCAGTTCGCTACGCATCAGGCCACGCAGGTGGTGTTGGGTGGCGTCGCGCACTTCATCCAACGCGGCTTTCTTCTCCACGTAGTAGCTGTAGTTCCCTTTGAAACGCGTGAAATCGCCGAACTCCATCTCGATGATCTCGTCGCACACGTTGTCCAGGAAGTAGCGATCGTGCGTCACCAACAAAAGGGTCAGGCCCGGCACGCTCAACTCCTCTTCCAGTTGTTCGATCATGCCCACGTCCAAGTGGTTGGTGGGCTCATCCAGGATCAGCACATCGGGCGCGTTGATCAACACCTTGGCCATGGCCAACCGTTTCTGCTGCCCACCGCTCAACGTGTTCACCGGCTGCTCCATGTCGCGCAGGCCGAACCGGTGCAACAGCACTTGCACATGCGCCTCGTGATCCCATGCACCCAGCTCGGTCATCTCGTGGATCACCTTCTCCATGGTGGCATCGTCGGCGTGGCGCGCCACCGCATGTTCGTACGCCCGAACCGCGTTGGTCACAGGGTCGTCCTGGTCCAGCATTTCGTCCACCAGGCTGTGGGTGGCGGTCATGTGTACGTTCTGGTCCAGGTAGCCG
>DAOORM010000363.1:0-2808 GCA_035389265.1 Flavobacteriales bacterium
TCCAAGCTCATCAGCGATATCCTCACCGATGCCAAAGTGCCGCGGGATACCAAGGAACGGACCTATGTGCTGGCCGATGCCGACCGCATCATTTGGCTCTGTGGCTGGCGCCTGGCCGAAGGGGTGAAGGCCACGCCGATGAGCACGAACGTCCTGCGGGTTGAGTGGTCAGGGACCTGACGCACGTCAGTGATTTTTCAACCTTTCTTGGTCTTCGTGCGTTTCACCCATACCTTCAGGGTTCAACAACCGACAGCATCATGCTCCCGAACAACGCACAGATCATTCCCAAGGAACGGATCCCGACGTTGCGCTTCCCGCGCCAGCCTTTGATGTTGAGCGATACGGAACGACGCGCCATCCTGCACAACATGGAGGAAGCTACTCGGCTGGGCAACTCAGAACACGGCAAATGCCGCATCGTTTTCCAGGACGACGAAGGCTTGAAGGCCGTGGAAACCACCATCTGGACCTACGACCCGGATAACATCGTGCTCAAGTACGGCATGGTCATTCCGGTGAGCCGTGTAGTCAGCGTGGACATTCCGTAGGAGTCCTAGTATCTTGTTAACGGCTGGTATTCCTGCGTAAGGGTGGGACTATTTTTGCGACCACCCGTACGCCATGCATCCACTAGCCCTTTCCGCGCTGTTCGCCGCCGTTTTGCCGGCTGGTCCGGTGCAGTGGTCCTTTGGGGCCAAAGCGACCGGTTCTGGCCAGGTGGCCGTTGAACTCACCGCTACCGCACAAGAAGGCTGGCACATCTACGCCACTCGGTTGGAGAACGACCTAGGACCCATCCCCACCACCATCCGTTTCGAGAAGAATGAGTTGCTCACGCCCATCGGTGAGCTTGGTGAGCCGGTGCCGGAAGAGGTCTACGATCCCAATTTCGAGATGCAGGTGCGCTACCACTCCGGCACCCCGGTGTTCGTGCAGGTGTTCCAACCGACCACCCCCGGGCTCCACGTGGTGAAGGGCGAAGTGGAGTTCATGGTGTGCAACGACAAGACCTGTTTGCCTCCGGAAGTGGTCGCCTTCTCCATTGATCTTCCCGACACGGGAACGAAGCCTTGATCCATGAAGATCTTCCTGACCTATCTACTTTGCTTTTTCGTCCTGGGCGCCACAACGGCCCAACCATCGGATGCTGGTGCTGTCGTGGATCCGGTGAAGTTGACGCTGTCCTCCGTCCAACAGGGTGATGCCTGGGAGCTGAGTTTCAACGCAGCGATCGAGAAGGGTTGGTACGTGTACTCCACCATCAACTACGGCGATATGGGCCCATGGCCCACCTCGGTGAAGATCGATACGCTGCCCGGTGTCACAGTGGTCGGTGAATTGAAAGAGTCAGGACCCAAGGTGGTGGAAGGCATGGACGAGATGTTCGCCATGCACGTGAAGAAGTTCAAGGAGCTCGCCGTTTTCACACAACGGCTCAAGGTGGACGATCCTTCCGCTGGCATCACCGGGTATTTTGATTTCGGCACATGCGACGATACGCAGTGCTTGCCACCGAAGACGATCTATTTCGTTTACTTCCTGCAGTCCGGTGCTTTCGAGTTGAGCAGTGTTGCGCTCAATCCTAACGATCCGAAATTCGCCGGGCTTAAGACGCGCTCCGGATCGGCGGAATTGAAACTCGCCAACGTCGATCTCAATGCGCCCGTGATCCGAGGTACCGAGACCGTGGTGAAGGAAGCCAACACCCTGTGGAAGATCTTCTTCCTCGGTTTCCTCGGTGGTCTCGTGGCTTTGCTCACGCCTTGCGTGTTCCCCATGATCCCGCTCACCGTGAGCTTCTTCACCAAAGGCAGTGAGGACAAGAAGAAGGGCCTGAAGAACGCGCTCACCTACGGCGGCTTCATCCTCGGTATCTACCTGCTCTTCAGCCTGCCCTTCCACCTGCTCGGATCGGTGAACCCCGAGATCTTCAACGAGATCAGCACCAACCCCTGGCTGAACATCTTTTTCTTCGTGATCTTCCTGGTCTTCGCGGTGAGCTTCTTCGGCTACTTCGAGATCACCCTGCCCAGCAGCTGGGTGAACAGCATGGATGAGAAAGCCTCCAAGTTCGGGGGCATGATCGGCATCTTCTTCATGGCCCTCACCCTTGCGCTGGTTTCCTTCAGCTGCACGGGTCCCATCCTGGGCTCCTTGCTTGCGGGTGCGCTCACCGCGGATGGTGGTGCCTGGCAGCTCACCGCCGGCCTCGGTGGTTTCGGTCTGGCCCTCGCTCTGCCTTTCGCCTTGTTCGCGCTCTTCCCCAGCTGGTTGAACTCGCTACCGCGCAGCGGCTCGTGGTTGAACAGTGTGAAGGTCGTGCTCGGCTTCGCGGAGATCGCCCTCGCCTTCAAGTTCCTGAGCAATGCCGACCTCGTGAAACAATGGCGCATCGTGCCTTACGAGCTCTTCATGGTCGTGTGGGTGTTGTGCGCCCTCGGGATCGTGCTCTACCTCTTCGGTGTCATCCGCTTCCCGCACGATAGCCCCGTGAAGGCGCGGTCCATCACCCGGTGGGCCTTCATCGCGCTCTTCACCGCAACCACCGTCTACCTCGCTTTCGGTCTGCGCGTGGATCAAGAAGCAAAGACCTTCAAGCCAGTGGCGCTGATGAGCGGCTTGGCGCCGCCCGCTGGCTACAGCTGGATCCTGCCCAAGAAAGCCGAGGCGTTCCACGACTTGGATGAAGCCCTGGCCCATGCCCGTTCCGTAGGCAAACCGCTCATGGTGGACTTCACCGGCTGGGCCTGCGTGAACTGCCGCAAGATGGAAGAGCATGTGTGGCCGGAGCAGGGCGTGAAGGAG
>DAOORM010000364.1:0-2801 GCA_035389265.1 Flavobacteriales bacterium
TCAATCCGCACTTCCTCTTCAATACGCTGAACAGCATCCACGTGATCATGCGGCATGATGTGAAGCGGGCTGAAAGGAGCTTGATGGAATTCAGTGGCCTACTCCGCTACCAGCTTTACGAATGTGATGGACCAAGCACGACTTTGGAGAAGGAAGTGGAGTTCCTGCGCAATTACATCGCGCTGGAGCGCATGCGCCACGGGGATGAACTTGAGTTGACATTCGATCTACCGGAGGTGATCCCCTACCAACAGATCGCGCCCTTCGTGTTGATCGTGCTGGTGGAGAACGCATTCAAACATGTGTCGCGTTCCACGCGGCAGCGCAATAGGATCACGATCCACTTGTGTTGTGGAGCAGGCCGCATCGAGCTGATCGTGGAGAACACCTGCGAGCCCCGGATCGATCAAAGCGGACGTAAGGGCATCGGACTGGAGAACGTTCGCAGACGGCTGGAGCTCTTGTATCCACAACGGCATCGGTTGGAGCTCACGGAACAAGAGCAGATCTTCACGGCACACCTTATCCTTGACCCATGACCGTGCGCTGCCTGGTGATCGACGACGAGCCGTTGGCGCGGCAAGGCGTGATGGACTTCATCAAAGAGGTGCCCTTCCTGCAGTTGCAAGGGGCTTTCGCCGACCCCACCGAAGCCATACCCCTGCTCACCAGTGGCAGTGTGGACCTGCTCTTCCTGGACATGCGCATGCCGCGCTTGAGCGGTCTTGATCTCTTGCGCTCCCTGCCCGTGAAGCCGGTCACCATCGTGATCACCGCCCACACCGAGCATGCGCTGGAGAGCTACGAGCTGGAGGTGATCGACTACATCCTGAAGCCCTTTCCCTTCGAACGTTTCCTGAAGGGCGTGAACAAGGCCAGGGAATTCCTCGCGTTGAGAACGAACGCGAACAATGGCCTCCTCCGGAACGACGACCATTTCTTCGTGAAGAGCGAAGGCAGCTACGTGAAGGTGCGCTTCGCTGACATCCTCTTCGTGCAGGCCATGCAGAACTACGTCATCATCCGCACGGTGGAACGGCAGCACATCTGCCACCTGACATTCGGGGGAATGGAGGAGCACCTTCCTGGTGATCGGTTCTTGAAGGTGCACAAGTCCTACATCGTGGCTTTGGCCAAGGTGGATGTCATCGAAGCGGATGGTCTACGCGTGGCCGGAACGCTCATCCCGATCAGCCGTGGCAGCCGCGAGGAGATCATAGCGCGGATCATGGGCGATCGCCTGCTCAGACGTTGATCTGTACGGTCCGTGCTCCGGCAGGGCAAGGGCACTGTACAAGGACCGGAACGATGGGCAGGGATCGCCGTTCGTTCAACGCATTAAGGACACCCGCCGCGTGCCGATCACTCTTCCATCGAGCTGGCTCACCAGGATGATGGAGATGGCGTTGTTCAGGTGATGCGGATCGATACGTGTGGTCTGACCCGTCAAGCGCTGTTGGAGCAATTGACGTCCGGTGGCATCGAAGACCTTGATGTAGCCCGGCCTGGTCGAATGAACGCTTACCCAACCGGTGGTGGGATCGATCTCCACAGCGAACGGTTGCGACGCCACCTCGTCGATGGTGACCGTGGCGCACGCGGCGGTCACTTCGGGGATATTGGCGCAACCGCTCGCGTTCCCGTTGATGGTGGGACTGCCGCCCAGGTCGATGAAGCCGCACAAGCTGGCCACCGCGCAGGCCGACAGTTGCGGACATCCGAAGGCACTGTAGCTGGAAAGTGGTGCCGGATCGATCTGCTGCAGGCCGTCGAGCGAGGTCAGTTGCGGCAGGTTCGATACCTGCACGAAGGTGCCCACATCGGCGAGCGTGCCGAGGTTGCTGATGTCCGCCAAGAGTGTGCAGCTCGTCACGCTCATGTACTCGCCCACCTGCCCCAATGCTCCCAGCCCGGAGAGCGTGGCCAGGGTCGGGTTCTCGCTGATCTGCAAGTAGCCGCCGATGCTCTGCAGTGCATCCAGCCCACTCATGTCCTGCAACGCAGCATTGGAGCGGATCGCAACGAAGTCCTCCACTGAGGAGACCGCCCCAAGGCCGTTGAGGTCCTCCAGGACCGCGTTGTTCTGCACCAACAAGAAGCCATCGATGGTGGTGATGGATCCGAGCCCAGAGAGGTCCACGAGCTGATCGCAGTTGTTGATGTTCAAGTAACCAACGCTTGTCATGGCGTCCAGTCCGGTGATATCGGCGAGCGCGCCGCAATTCAGCAGGGAAAGCCCGGCGGGCATGGCCGTGATGGTCGAGAGTCCGTCCAGGTCGGTGATCCCGTTACCCGTGATGGTCACCTCACCCACGATGGTGGTGCAGCCGGGATGGGCGGTCGCGAATCCGTCGATGCTCGCTTGGTCGGCGAACGTGATGCCATCCGGCAAACAATCCTGGGCGAACACGGAGATGGGGGCCAGGGCGAGAAAAAGGAACGAGGTACGCATGGGGCGCTGATGATCCGTAAAGGAACCAAGCCAGTAGCTCGGAGGCCATCACGAATTCTCGGGATGTGGATATCGCCTATGCCTTGCAGGATGTCCTTCTTCTTGCGTCCAGGTCGGTAGTTCTCAACTCCCCATACCCGCGAGCGAGCGCAACAGATCTCCGATCTCGGCGATGGAACTGGGCTCGAAGTGCAGCTCCGCTTGGGCACTGGGTGATGCCGGTCGCATGCACACGTGCGCCTGACCATCGATCACCGTGTAGGCGAAGATGGTGGCGGGTTCGGCGCGCGCCACGCTGGGTGAGGCGTAGTTGTTCCAGCGGTCGCGCCCCATCTGCATCACGCTGCGG
>DAOORM010000365.1:0-2793 GCA_035389265.1 Flavobacteriales bacterium
TCACCGGCGATGTGGGGCGCTACGTGGACCGTCTGCTGCCCGAGCCCGTGCCCTTTGAGCAGGCCGATGTGATCCTGTGCGAGAGCACCTATGGCGACCGCGATCACCAGCCCATCCAGGAGGCCGAGGAGGAACTGCTCAGGCACGTGACCGAGGTGTGCGTGGAACGCCGGGGCAAGTTGATCATCCCCGCTTTCAGCATCGGCAAGACACAGGAGATCCTCTACACGCTGAACTCACTGAGCAACGCCGGTCGCCTGCCCCGCCTGCCGGTCTTCGTGGACAGTCCCTTGGCGATCAGCGCCACCGATATCGCGCGCCATTTCAGCACCCTGTTCCGCGAGGAGGTGCGGGCCGAGCTGGCCGATGACCCCGATCTCTTTTCCTTCAAGGGCGTGGAGTTCGTGCGTTCTCCCGACCGCAGCAAGCAGCTGAACGACCAGCAGGGGCCCTGTATCATCATCGCGGCGAGCGGCATGATGGAGGCCGGCCGGGTGCGCCACCACCTGCGCAACACGCTCTCCGATCCAGCCAACGCCGTGCTGGCCGTGGGTTTCTGCGCTCCGGGAACGCTCGGTGCCGACCTGCTCGCCGGCGACAAGGAGGTCCGCATCTTCGGGGATCCGGTGAAGGTGAACGCTGAGATCCTGCGCATGGAGTTCTACAGCGCCCATGCCGATCGGAACGAATTGGTCCGCTACCTGAGCTGTCAGCAACCCGGAAAAGTGAAGAAGCTGTTCCTGGTCCACGGCGTGGAACATTCCCTGCTGGCCTTGAAGGGGCTGGTGATGGAACAGGGCTTCAACGAGGTTCTGATACCGCGCAGGGGCGAACGCTTCAACCTGTAAGTGACCCTTCGTGGATGGCCGACCAACGCTTGAACATGCGCAAGCTTCCGCTCCTCCTGCTCGCTGCACTGACCCTTGTCCTGCACTGGTTCCTGGCCAACAGGCAGGTGCTGGGCGGCTCACCGCTTCCGCCGTTGGGGCGCTTCCTGAGCCCGCAAGAAGGCTTCTGGCGCAATGCGGAGGACGTGGATGAAAAGCACGTGCAGGAGTTGAAGTTGACGGGCCTGTCCGCTCCGGTGGAGGTGGTCTGGGATGACAGTGGAGTTCCGCACCTGTTCGCGGCCAATGATAGTGACCTCTACCGTGCCCAGGGCTATGTGGTGGCCAGCCTGCGCCTGTGGCAGCTTGATTTCATCGCACGTGCGGCGGCCGGTCGGATCAGTGAGGTGGTTGGTGCTCAGGCCCTGGAGTTCGACCGGGCACAACGGCGCAAGGGCATGGGCATCGGTGCCGAGGCAGCCAGCGCCGCGCTGATGCAGGACCCGGTGATGGCGCCACTGCTGAACGCATACTCCGACGGGGTGAACCAGTACATCGCCACGCTCCGCCACCGCGACCTGCCCATCGAGTACAAGTTGCTCAGCTACGCTCCCGAGCCATGGAGGCCCCTGCGCTCCGCGCTGATCCAGCAGTACATGGTGGAGAACCTCAGCGGCTGGGACCGTGATGTGGAGGATACCCATGCACGTGCGGCGCTTGGTCCGGTGCTGCACGAACTACTCTTCCCATCACGACCGCCCGGCATGGAGCCCACCGTTCCTACTGACAGCATTTGGCCGTTCATCCCTGAACTCATCGCACCACCCCCTGCATATGATGCCGGTGCAGGACATGTCGCGGATAAGCACCGCAGCGACCCCACCAATGGCAGCAACAATTGGGCGGTGCATGGCACTCGAACCGCAAGTGGTCATCCGTTACTGGCGAACGATACGCACTTGGGGCTCAACTTCCCCCCGATCTGGATCCCGTTGCAGTTGACCACACCGGAGCACAGTGTCTTCGGGTTCACGATACCCGGTGCCTGTGGCGTGGTCATTGGTCATAATCGGCACGCTGCCTTCGGGGTTACCAATGCACCACGCGATACCCGGGACTGGTACCACATCACGTGGCAGGACGAGCGCAAGCAGGCCTACCGCTACGCTGGTGAATGGCTGCCCGTGGAGGTTCGAGCGGAGGAGTTCGCCGTGCGGGATGAGGCGCCTTTCAGAGACACGATCCGCATCACCATCCACGGTCCGGTGATGTACGATGAACAGTTCGGCGATGTACCGGAGAAGGCGCAACTCGCCTTGCGTTGGATGGGTCACGAGCCGAGCTTGACGCAGAAAGCGCTGTACCTGATGAACCGCGTGAAGGGACATGCTGACTATGTGGAAGCGTTGCGGTATTTCAGTGCGCCTGCGCAGAACTGGGTGTTCGCGAGCGTGTCGGGTGATATCGCCATGCGTGTACAAGGCACCTTTCCCAACAAATGGAAGGATCAAGGTCGATTCGTCCTGGACGGATCCCTTCCAGCGCACCGTTGGCAAGGCTACATCCCCTTCGAACACACGGCCACCCAAGTGAACCCTGGGCGAGGATTCGTCAGCAGTGCCAACCAACACAGCGTGGACGAAGGCTATCCCTATTGGTTCCACAATGCACACCTGGAGTACTACCGCAACCGCACGATCAACCACCGGCTTTCCGAAGCCATCGAATTCACGCCGGAGGACATGATGGCCTTGCAGCACAGTGGCTATGATCTTCGTGCAGCGGAAGGGTTGGATGCGGTGTTGCCCTTGTTGGATGAAGCCTCATTCACCGCGGAGGAGCGTGCGGTGTTCGACTTGTTGTCGGCATGGGACCACCATTCCCGATACGATGGTGAGGAGGAGGCGCTTTACAGCCGTTGGGCGGACAGTATACGTGTTGCGTTATGGGCACCACTGCAGGAACA
>DAOORM010000366.1:0-2783 GCA_035389265.1 Flavobacteriales bacterium
CCATCGCCACCATGGGCATCCTTTGCGGGGTTTACGGGATCAATGTGGCCCATGAGTTGGGGCACCGCACCAAGCGCTGGGAACGTGACCTAGCCCGCGCGCTTCTCCTCACCAGTTTGTACATGCATTTCATCATCGAACACAACCGAGGGCACCACCGCCGGGTGGCCACACCCGAGGATCCTGCGAGCGCTCGCTACGGTGAAACGGTCTACGGCTTCTGGTTGCGGAGCATCGTGTACAGCTGGCTCTCGGCTTGGGAGATCGAAGCGGACCGGTTGAGAAAGTCGGGTGAACGGCCTTTTGGTGTGAAGAACGAGATGATCCACGCGCTGATCTGGCAAGGAGCCTTGTTGTTGGCCATCGTGCTTCTCTTCGGTCCAGAAGCGGCGGTGGCCTTCGTGGGTGCCGCGCTGATCGGCATCCTCCTGCTGGAGACGGTCAACTACATCGAGCATTATGGACTGCGCCGGGTGATGAACGCAGCGGGTAACTACGGCCGGTTGCAGCACGTGCATTCGTGGAACAGCGACCACCTTGTGGGCCGCATCATGCTCTTCGAACTCACGCGTCATAGTGATCACCACTGGAAGGCGAGTAAAAAGTACCAAGCACTACAGGGTCTGGAAGACGCCCCACAACTCCCGACCGGTTATCCGGGCATGATGCTGCTAAGCTTGGCTCCACCCCTTTTCTTCGGGGTGATGCATCCCCGATTGGACGCCTTGGTGGCCCGAGGTACGGGCTTAACCTTGGCGCGAGGGTGACGAAAGTGCTTGACACTCGTCGAAAGAAAGCTTCATTTCGTCGAAACAATCCGCACCAGGGCTGCGTAATATCGCACCGCTCATCCTAGTGGAAGTGAAGGAGATCGTGCAGGAAAGACTGGTCACCCCAGGGGTTCGTTCCCTGGTCGGTGACCTATGGGCTGCCTACAAAGGCAGGTTGGGCGACCTATTGGACGCCCGCACGGCACGTCGCGCAGCCCTCAGCAGCGGTTCGGTGGACCTGTTGGTGGAGACCGCCAACGTGCGCAACGCCTCGTGGCAGGTGGATCCAGTGCCGGACCATTTGTTGGAACGCCGAGTGGAACTCATCGGCGGGGCCAACCGGTCGGAGCTGATCAACGGCATGAACGCCGGGGCGAAGAGCTATATCGCCGATCTGTGGAACTTCACACCGCAGGATACCTGGAGCATTCTGCGGGCGCACAAGAGCCTTTCCGGTGCAGCCAAGCGCGATCTGGCCTACCTGGATGACCGCGAAGGGCGCGTCCGCATCAATCCGGCCACCATCACCCGTTTGATGATGGTACCCCGCCCCTTCTTCGTGTACGAAGCGGCCCTGCAGGTGGAAGGCACACCAGCCCCCGGGGCGTTCTTCGACTTGGCCATGGCGGCCACTGGCCATGGAACGGACCTCATCGCTCGTCAGGGAGGATTGCACCTGTACTTGCGCGATGTGCAGAGCCATCTTGAAGCACGCCTTTGGGCCAGGACCATCGAAAAGGTGGAAGAGCACTTGGAAGTGGAACGCGGTACAATCCGGTGCACGGTGATGCTCGATACCATCGCCGGGGCCTTGGAGGCGGAAGAGATCCTCTTCGAGCTGCAACACCACAGCGCCGGGCTGTCCTTGGATCCTCAGGCCTACGCAGCCGACCACATCGCCTTGTTCCATGGCCCGGACCGTGCTGTGCTCCCCGATCGCGAGACCATCGGACTGAACGCTCCGTTCTTACGCGCGCTCAGTCTGCGCACCATCGGTATCTGCCACCGGCGCGGCTGCCATGCGATGGGGGCTCCCTCCTTCATGCTGCCCTCCCTGGACCGCAACAAGGTGAAGGCGGAATACCTGGAAATGCTGGCCGACAAGGAGCGCGAAGCCGTGGACGGCCATGACGGAACCTTGGTCGTGCACGAGGACATGGTGAACGCGAGCATGGTCGAGTTCAACAAGAGCATGCCCCGGGCACACCAGATGGGCTACCAACGGTCGGATGTGATCACGCCCGCCGACCTGATCCGCCGACCTGAAGGCACCATCACCGTGGAGAGCTTGAAAAGCATCCTCCGCACGGCCCTCCGCTCCTTGATGTTGCGCGAACAAGGCAAGGGTTGGGTGATCCAGGGTGGCCGCGTACACGACCGCTCATCCCTTCTGCTGGCGATCCGCCTGCTTTGGCAGTGGAATCACAGCACACACGGGAACATCACGGCCACCAACCTACCGGTGACGACCGACCTGATCAAGTTCATGTTGAAGAAGGAGGCCGACAAGATGTTCGAGGTCGGTGATCCGGTGATCAAGAAGCAGGTGGACCGGGCCATGGCCTACATCGTGGAACTCGCGGACAGCGACGGCATACCCATGCTGTAGCGGGTAGCCAGTATCTTGGCGGCGATGCCCGAGTGGATCTCCGTACACGACGCCTTGCCGGCCGATGAGCAGCGCTGCCTGTGTTTCCTGCCGAATAACGACGTGTACCTGCCAGGCAAGTCAGGCGCTACGGAATCGCGCCAGGTGGTGGTGCTCCGTTTCCAGCGGGATCACTTCCTCAAGAACGTGAGCAAGACCGGCTACAGTGGTGCCCCGCATTTCTGGCTGGGCGAAGGCACGAGCAACAAGTTCTTCGCGGAGGTCACGCATTGGATGCCGCTGCCCGAAGCACCGTGATCGGAAAAGGAAAGGGTGCGCCAGCCGAAGCTCACGCACCCTTCAAGCCGTTCTTGAGAACCGACTACTTCTCGATCCCGAGCAGTTCCATGTCGAAGACCAGCACG
>DAOORM010000367.1:0-2777 GCA_035389265.1 Flavobacteriales bacterium
CAACTACGCAGTGCGCGCGTTCAAGAGCGGCGCGTTGCACTACTTGTTGAAGCCCGTAGTGCGCGATGAGCTGCACCAAGCGTTGGAGCGCGCTGCTACAGGACCTTCGCTTCCGCCGGATGCCTTGCAGCATGTGCGTCGCGCATTGGCGGACCGGATCACCATACCCACCTCTGAAGGGTTCCATGTGCTGGTGCCGGCAGAGATCGTGAGGTGCGAGAGCGACGGGAACTACACCCGCTTCCATCTGCACAACGGTGAGCGGATCATGGCTTCGCGCACCTTGAAGGAATTCGACGCACAACTCGAACCGTACGGTTTCATGCGGGTACATCTTTCGCATGTGGTGAACATGGCCCAGGTGAAGATGTACCTGCACCGCGATGGAGGCACCTTGCTGTTACGTGATGGTCAAGAAGTGCCCGTATCCCATCGGCGTCGGCAGGAAGTGATCGAAGCCCTCGGTCGCCGGTCGACGAACCCCAAGGCCTGAGCGCCTAGGCTCGCTTTCGCCAAGAACTGTTAACGCGGGAGGCCCTTTTGAACCCTGCGGCCTGGTCCTTGTCATATGGGCACTAAACCGAACAGGACCATGAAGAAGCTGATGATCATTGCCGCACTGGCCAGCATGACCCTGGCTGCGCAGGCCCAGGAGAAGGACAAGAAGACACCGCAGGAGCGCGCCAAGATGCGCACGGAGCATATGGCGAAGGAGCTGGGCCTAAGCCCGGAGCAGCAAGCGAAGGTGGAAGCCATCAACCTGAAATACGCGGATCAGGTCGAAGCCGTGCGTTCGGAACGCGAGGCGGAACGCACCGCGAAGCGCGAAGCGGCCAAAGCCATGCACGATGCACATGATGCGGAGATGAAAGCCGTGTTGACCGCTGATCAGTACACCAAGTGGGTGGCCAAGAAGCAGGAAGCGAAGGCCAAGCACATGGAGAAGCGCAAGAAGATGCGAGAAGACCGAAAGGGTAACTAAGGTTGCCTGGAAGGTGGTTGAGAGCCCTGCATGGTCCGCCATGCAGGGCTTCGCTTTACTACCTTGGCGGAATGCGAAAGGTGTTGCTGTCGTTGGCTTTGATCGCCGGCATAGGACGTGTTCTAGGTCAACGTACGGATACGTTGTGGTTCCGGTCGGTGGCCTTCGGTGCAGAACGTTCGGTGGTGGTCCACCTGCCCGAGTTCCATCGCCTGGCCAGTGATCAGGTGCGGATGCCGGTGATCATCCTCCTTGATGGTCAACATGACTGGTTCATTGATCCACTGCTGAACGACATCCGCTTTTTGCAGTACACGCACCAGGTGCCTCAGGCCATCGTGGTCACGGTGCCGCATGTGGACCGCGTGATCGAGAGCGCGTCGGACAGTATTTCTCAGCCCACGATGCCCTTGCTGGACTTGTTGATCAACGAGCTACCTCCACTGTTGCAGCCTTACAACCCGCGCGATGTGACCGTAATGGTGGGGCACTCGTTCACGGCCAGCTTCGCACTCTACGCGTACCTCGCCGCGCCCGAGGCCTTCGATGCGGTTATCGCGCTCTCGCCCTTGCACCTCGTGGGTCGTTCCCTTCCGTTGGTGGCCGATCGCTTGGAGCAGGAGAGGGATGAGCGGGTGCTGGTGGCCGTGGGCGGTGCGGAGCGTCTCAATGATGGTGGCCATTACGCCGACGTGATCGCTGCCATGCAACGTGCTGCACCTGAGCGCACGGCGGATCGTCTGCTCTTGCGCACGTATCCCAGCGCAGGCCACACCTCGCTGCCCATCATTGCCTTTCCCGATCTGCTGGCGACACTTTTCGCGCCATACGCACTGCGTGATTCACTTGCATCGGTGGACGGGAACTACAAGCTGGTACAACCTCCGCCGCCACCAGCACGATTGCTACAGCAACTCGAGGACGGTTGGGACTTCCTGGACGGGACACTGCCGTGGGACCTGGCTGAAGCCAACGGATTGATCTCTAGGTTGGAGAATAGCGGCTACATGGACCATGTGGTCGCTCTGCTCCAACGCGCCATCACCATGTATCCGAACGAGTACTACTTCCATGCTTGGTTAGGGAAAGCCTTGCTGGAAAGGGATCCGGCGATGGCGAAGCAGTGCTTGCTCAAAGCCTTGGCAGTGCAGGCTGTTCACGCACGTGACGATGCGGACTACGAGGAAATGAAGGCGGATATCGAAGGGATGTTGAAGTGAGGCATCACCGGACCCGGATCGGTGCGGTCAGCCTTTCGCCGCCTCCACCATGGCCGCCACGTTCTTGGGTGCATTTCCGATGAAGATCTTCTTTCCGATGATGATCACGGGGCGTTTGAGGAAGGTGTATTCCTGCAGGATGTACTTGCGATAGTCCTTCTCCGTCAGCTTCATTTCGTTCAGCCCCATGCTGCGGTATTTCATGGCGATCTTGCTGAAGAGCGCCTCGTAGCTGCCCGCCATCTTCTTCATCTCATCGAGCTGAGCAGCGGTGATGGGCTGGGTCTTGATCTCCTGCCGTTCGAAGCGTTCGATCTTGGGGATCTCGCCGAGGATGCGCTGGCAAGTGCCACAGTTGCCGAGGTGGTAGATCTTCATCATGTCCTACAAAGGAATGGGCGCCTGAATTGTTCGCGCAATGGACCGATATCTTCCTCCGAGTAGGTAGTGAAGGTTCCGGAGCTACTTTCGCGATCAACGCACACCCATGTATACCGGACTGAAGCATTTCCACTCCTACGTCGCCTACCTCGTTCTGCTGCTGCTGCTGATCGCTGTGCTGCATGCGGTCCTCT
>DAOORM010000368.1:0-2773 GCA_035389265.1 Flavobacteriales bacterium
GAAGAGGATCAGGATCTGCGGCAGGAAGACGAACACACCACCGGCACCACCGATAATGCCTTCCACCACCAGACCACGCAAGAGGCCTTCATCCATGGAACCTTCCACCAGTCCACCCAACCAGGCGAAAGCGCCTTCCACATAACCCGTGAGCCAGCCGCCGATGGAGAAAACGGACACGAATGTGACGAACAGGACGACCGCAAGGACCAGCAGTCCCCAGAACGGATGCATCATGATCCGATCGATGCGTTCGCTCGGGTCAGCGTCCACGGCGGGCTCCTTCACCGTAGCGCGGAAGATCCGTAGCACTTCCTGTTGGGTCTGCCGCACATCTTCGATCCCTTGCGCTGTCCAAGTGGAACGCTTGCGCGCTGGAACAGGCTGGTCCAACTGGTCTTCCAGTGCGCGCGCGCCACGGTTGTTGATGCTAATGGTGGGCACCACGGGAACGCCGATGAGTTGCGCGAGGCTCTTCACATCGATGCTTATGCCGAGCTTCTCCGCGCGGTCCATCTTGTTCAAGGCCACCACCATTGGAATGCCGAGGCTGCGCGATTCGAGCACCATGCGCAGGTGCAGTCGCAGGTTGGTGGAATCGGCCACGCAAACAAGCAGTTCCGGAAGGGCCTCCCGACTGTGGCCGGTGATCACATCGCGCGTCACGGCTTCGTCGTTCGAGAGGGCGTTGAGGCTGTACGCACCGGGGAGATCGAGCACTTTCACGCTCCGCACACCGGCCGGGCGGAGCGTGCCCTCCTTGCGTTCAACTGTCACACCGGCATAGTTGGCCACTTTCTGGCGGCTGCCGGTCAAGAGGTTGAAAAGGGCGGTCTTTCCGCAGTTCGGGTTGCCGAGCAGGGCGATGCGCCCGGGGAATACCACCGCTTCGGCCATGTCTACGGATGAGGTTCCACGATGATGAAGGAGGCCTCATACCTGCGCAGAGCGAAGGTGGTGTGACCCACCCGCACGGCCATCGGTTCGCGCCCGCCTATGCCTTGGGCCACGATACGCACCCGCTCACCCGGGACGAAACCGAGTTCCACCAAGCGCAACACGAGTTCGCGGTCCACGCCGGCCGTGGGCACCGTCACATCGCTCACCGTGGCCCAACGCCGCTCAGGCAGTAGATCGAGTCGCAGGTTTTCGGTTCTATGGGCGGCCATGGGAGGGGTGCAAAGGTCTTCACCGGCCCGGCATCACCAAATACCCCGATCATGCTACCGCGGACCAGTGTCTTGACCATCCGATCGTTGAAAGTCGGTTCCCGGGCCATTGCCACGGGGGTAGGGCCGTGGTTCCTTTGTGGTATGGCACGCAAGGCCACCGTGGACGCCCTGTCGCTTTTCGACACGCTCGTCTACACCTGTCAGTACCGGTTGGTGATCGACCCGGCCAGCCATTTGGCCGCGCGCATCATGGAATGGCGGCAGGCGTTGCGCGAGCGCATCGGCACGTTCAACGAAGCGTACCAGATGCCGGGCATCGTGCTTTTCCAGAGTGAGTTGCCTCCCGAGTATGAAGGCCCTTTGGCGGATACGATCGAACGCGGCACGATGGGTTTCCCACCCTTCGCCCTCAACCTTGGTGGCATGGTACATAGCGAGGATCGGAAGAGCATCCACATCGAACTCGGGGAGAAGGGCACCATCGCGGCCCTGCGCCAGCGGCTGGTGGACAATGTGCGCGCCAACCGCCGCATCAAGAAACTCGGTGTGGCGGTGGAGGAGCATCCTCGTCTGGTGATCGCGTCGGGCCTGAAAGCCGAGCAATTCACCACCGCCTGGGCCTTGCTCGGCAACCAAGGTGGCATGATCCAGCAACGTGTGAGCGATGTGGTGCTGATGAAGCGCGAACTCGACACCACGAGCATCGATCAGCATGTGCGCACCTTCCCGCTGGAGATGACGGCGTGATCACGTGTCATCCATCCGCTCACTGCAGCGGGTCGGCTAGGAGCAGCTCGGGATACTCATACGGATCGCTGGCCTTTGGTGTGTTACCAGTTCCAGCTTTTCCAAGGAGCGGTGCCACCGGATAGGCGGTCATCGCCTCGGCAGGGTAAGGGCGCACCAAGTCCATCAAGGCATCCACATCGGCAGGGCTGTTCACCGGCGCCAGCCATTGGTCCTCCTCGGCTTCGGTCAGGATAACCGGCATCCGCGCCCCATCCACCTTCGGGTTGTTGTGGATCCGGCGCATCAGGTCGTTCGGTTCGCAGGTCACGATGCTGAAGGTCCGGCGCAACGTACCGGTCGCCTTGTCCTTCCATTCATCCCATAGTCCGGCCAAGGCGAAGTGTGGCCGGTCCTTGAGGTGGATGAAGTAGGGGTAGGTGCGTTTGCCGAAGTGGTGGTGTTCGTAGAAACCTTCAACGAAGACCAGGCATCGCTTGCTCTCGGCCGACACCCGAAAGGACGGTTTCTCGAACATGCTCTCTCCCCGTGCGATCAATGTGCGGTTGCGGATCTCGTCGGCCTGACCCTTCTCCTTCACCCACGCAGGGATCAAGCCCCACGACATCAGCTGCGGTTCGCGCGGCGCATCGTTGGTGTAGATCACCTGCTCCGGATGGTCGAACCCGTTCGCGAAATACAGGTCCATCTCCGGGTGCAGGAGCCGGTTGAGTTTCTCCACCGCGCTGCTATCACCACGGCTCTTGGCGATGCGTAGGCTCATTTCGGTGCGCGATTTGGTCCCGTAGCACATCGTCAAGCCCGTTTGGAACGCATCGCCTTCACTTGCTTCAGTCGTTGATCACCAGCAAAGG
>DAOORM010000369.1:0-1339 GCA_035389265.1 Flavobacteriales bacterium
CCAGTGCGGGCTGCGGCACTTTACCGGGTTCGAAGCTCGTCAGCTCCGTGGCCATCACCGCGAAGGGCATCGGCCTGTCCTTCACCCCGAAGAACATCAGGTCCTTGAAGACTTGTGAAGGTCGCGGCATCATCCACCGCGCCATGTCGTGGATGGGGTTCGGAGTGGTCTCATTGGAGAACCAGATGTGCGAGACGTAGCGCTCAGAGGTGGTATGCAGCTCGCAAGTGCGACCCAGGATCTTGCGCGTGGTGCCTGTAGGGGTGAAGGGTAGATCGACACCATCGCCGAACTCCACCAAGCCCCCACCTTCCAGCGTGGTGATCTCCAACTTCGGTATCACGTAGCTCTGACCCTCGTTGCGCGAGACGATCGCCACATCGTGGTCCAGGTCCACCATGTAGGTCCACTTGCCCTTCTCGTGCGGCGCATCCACGGTGAGGATGGCGCGGCGCGCATCGGCCCAATAGGTGAAGGTGCCGAACTGGTCCTTGGTGCCGTCCTCGTGCGTCCAGCGGGATGCCGAGCGCGCCGTGAGCGTGCCCACGAACTGGTTGTCCGGGATGCCGCGGTACATGGCCGGCGGCGTGTAGGCCAGCGGCAGACTGTCGGGTGGCAGGCGGTTCAAGCGTTCGCGCATCCATGGCGGCAGACGACCCAGTTGGGTGGCGTTCACCCAGAGCAGCCGCTCCTCGATCAAGACCGCGCCTTTCAGGTTCAGTTTCGGCATGGGCTGCTTGCCGGGCGTCACCTTGTGGAAGGTCACTTCGCCCTTGGTCGGCGTGTATTGCGGGCCGTCCCAGCTCACGCGAATGGCCGGGCCGGTCCCCTTTTGGTTGAAGGCGCTCAGGTACTTCGTTTCCCCCTCGCGCAACCACGGACCCCACACCCACAGGTCAGCGAACAGCTTGGGATACGCCGTGGTGCGCCAATAGCTGATGCTTCCTCCATTGCTGTTGGTGCCCACGTATTCGGCCACCCGTTCGTTCATCAGTGTGTCGCGCTTCCCCGTGGCCACCACACTGTCGCTCCAGAGTTCCAGGAAGTAGCCCTGCTGCGGATGGTACAGGTCGCGCACCTTGCCCACGAAGACGCCTTGGTTCGGGTACAATACGGCCGATACGTTCGCTTGCAGGTCCACCAAGGTCGTCCTTATCGGGGTGTCCATGCCCTGCACCTCCTGGATGATCATGCGGTGTTCATCGCCCCAGTACAGTAAGCGCTTTCCGCCGGTGGCGCGCATGATCCACGTGCCCACGAAGGCGTTGGTGTGGACAGGCTTGCCGCTCGGCTTCAAGGTCGTCTTCGTCGCTTCACCGGTGATCAGCTCGGCCATCCA
>DAOORM010000369.1:1439-2755 GCA_035389265.1 Flavobacteriales bacterium
TCCGTGCGCAGGTCGAAGAAGAGCTGGTGCAGTTCCTTGGCATGCGCTGAATCGAGGTTGCCGCTGGGTTCATCCGCCAGCACCACGCTGGGGCTGTTGAAGAGGGCCCGCGCCACTGCCACCCGCTGCTGTTCGCCACCGCTCATCTGTCCGGGTTTGTGGGTGGCCCGGGCGCTGATGTTCAGGCGTTCCAGCAACTGCCGGGCACGTGGTTCGCACTCGGCCATGCTCCGTCCGGCGATGAGCCCCGGCATCATGGCGTTCTCCAGGGCCGTGAACTCCGGCAGCAGGTGGTGGAACTGGAACACGAAGCCGATGTGCCGGTTCCGGAAGGCGCTCAGGGCCTTGCTCCCCAACTTGGTCACCTCCTCGCCGTTGATGGACAGGGACCCGCTATCGGCCTTCTCCAGGGTCCCCAGGATCTGCAGCAGGGTGGTCTTTCCCGCTCCGCTGGCACCCACGATGCTCACGATCTCGCCCTTGGCCACCTGCAGTTCAACTCCCTTCAGGACCTCCAGGTCCCCGTATTTCTTGCGGATGGCAGTGGCGTGGATCATCCCCACAAAGGAAGCACCCTCGCGCATTCAGCGGGAGGGTTTACTTTCGCCCCCTCAACAGCCATCTCACAGACCATGAACCTTCACGAGTATCAAGGCAAGAGCATCCTCGCCCAATATGGCGTCCGTATCCAACGCGGCTTCGTGGCCTACAATGCCGATGAGGCCGTGGACCAAGCCAAGCGACTGGCCGCGGAGACCGGCACGAAGTTCTTCGTGGTGAAGGCGCAGATCCACGCCGGTGGCCGTGGCAAGGGCGGTGGCGTGAAGGTGGCCAAGAACTACGATGAGGTGCGCGAGAAGAGCGATGCCATCATCGGCATGATGCTGAAGAGCCCCCAGACGCCCCCGCAAGGGAAGAAGGTGCACAAGGTGCTCATCGCCGAGGACGTATACTACCCCGGCGCCAGCGAGACCAAGGAATACTACATGAGCGTGCTGCTGGACCGTTCCACCGGCCGCAATGTGATCGTCTACAGCACCGAGGGCGGCATGGACATCGAGGAGGTGGCCGAACATCACCCGGACAAGATCCTGAAGGAGAGCGTGGACCCCCGCGTGGGCCTGCGTCCCTTCCAGTGCAACAAGATCGCCACCAACCTGGGCGTCACCGGTGCGGCGAAGAAGGAGATGGTGAAGTTCGTGGCCGCCCTGTACAAGGCCTACGAAGGCTGCGACGCCGCCATGTTCGAGATCAACCCGGTCTTCAAGACCAGCGACGACAAGGTGATCGCCGTGGACGCCAAGGTGCGCCTGGAC
>DAOORM010000370.1:0-2753 GCA_035389265.1 Flavobacteriales bacterium
GTTATACCATGAGCATGAGCCATCGACTCCCGCGCATGCCGGTGGATGTGATGGGTATCCAGCCGGACCACTATTTGGATGAAGGCATTCCGGAGTTGGGTTGGGTGGGATACGTTCAAGAGGTGTTGGAGGGGCGGTGAAGTGGGTCGTTGGCGGTATTTCCCGTTCGTTCATTTTGGAACATAGACCGGCGTGAGGGAGGTGTGCTGGTTCGGCTGGTGCGTTGCTTGCACATGTTGGTGGAAGTCCAGCCGCTTTTCATCAACCGATGCATACAACTGGTGTAATGCCTTCCTAGCTGGATCCTGATCAGCGTTGTTTCGTAGCCTGGAACAACAACGAATGACCGGATACATGCGATCGGGACGAATGCCGAAGATCTTCGCCACCACGGGGGTAACGCTGCTTTGCACGGTGCTGCACGCGCAAGTGCCCACGGTGGAGTGGCAACAACAAGCCGAGGCGGAAGGCGCCTCCATCCACCCTACACGTACCGCGGTGGACAGCCAGGGCAATACGTATGTGGCCGGCCATTTCGGCGATGCCATGCACGTGGGCGATACGGTGTTGCAGGTCAACAACGCGCCAACGGTGGATGTCTTCCTGAGCAAGTTCGACGCGGAAGGTGCGCACCTCTGGAGCCGTTCGTTCGGGGCGGAAGGGACCGACCAGGTCTATGGGCTGTGCGTGGATGCGGAGGATCATGTGCTCATCGCGGGGCGCACGAGTTCGGAGGTGATGGAACTGGGCGGCATCACCATCACCAAAGGGGCCAGCAACTTCGCCGGATTCTGGGCGCGGTTCGATGGGGAAGGGACCTGCACCGCTGCGCGCGCCACCGATTGCGTGGCCCCCTTCCCGGCGCTGTCCAACACCTCCATCAACGCCATCACCACGGATGCGGCCGGCCGGATCTACATCACTGGAGGTTGGCGTGCGGATACCTTGCGTTTCGATGGGCATGTGCTGGTGAACGAACGTCCCACGGACCAAGTGCTCGGGACCAACGTGTTCGTGGCGCGGTTCACAGTATCGGGTGTATGTGAGTGGCTCATCGGGAATGGACCGGGCACGGTACCGGGCAACAGCAATGCGGGTTACGCGATCGAGGCGGCGGCGACCGGCAAGGTCTTCGTCGGTGGGGTGTTCGGCGGCAACCGCATGCTGTTCGGCACACGCATGTTGGAGTGTTTTGATCTGGACGAAGGTTTCTATGCAAGCCTTGATGCGGCCGATGGTTCCGTGGATTGGGTGCGGGCCGTGCGCGGCGCCAACGTGGGAAGCAACACCTACGACGGCGTGAATGCGGTGGTGGCCGGTGCCAACGGCGAACTGTTCGTCAGTGGCAACTACGTCGGCCACCAAGTGGATGTCGACAGCTTGCTCGTACTGCCATCGCCCCTGAACGTGAACGCGAACAAGGGATTCGTGCTCCAGGTGCAGGCCAACGATGGGCTGCCGGTCTGGGGTAGGGTGTTGGGTGAAAGCGCGACCGGCAATGCCAACGTGGGTGAGATGGAGATCGCGCCGACCGGTGAGGAATTGGCGCTTTCGATGAACTACAACGGTGAAGTGGAGTTCGGTGCGGTAGCGCCCCCGAGCGCGGTGAACACCAATGGCCTCACCCTGTTGATGGACCTGAACGGGATACCCACGCGCGGCTTGGCATTGACCGGGAACGGCGGGCAGTCGATGACCGGTGCGGTATACGATGCGGCGGGCGACATGCGTGTGTGCGGCAAGTACGACGGCACCGCCGTACAGATGGGCGCGGCTGCGTGGAGCAACCCGCAGTCCACCGGGCAGTTCTACACTTTGATCCTCTGCAAGCTGGGCATTCCGCCAGTGGGTGTGCAGGACCTAGCGCGGCGTGAGCAGCTGCACGTCTTCCCCAACCCTTGTGCGGATGCACTCTGGTTGCAGATGGAGGACACGACCGATGAAGTGGAGCTGCGGATCATCAGCCTGGATGGTCGCGTCGTGTCCGTGGTGCACGCGCGACCGATGAACGGTTCGGTGCGCGTGGATACGGAACGGTTGAGCGCAGGGACCTACCTCCTGCACTATGTGCTCAGCGATCGTCAAGGTGCGGTCCGCTTCGTGCGCGAGTAAGGCGTGATATCCGCTGGACTCACCACCTTTGGCGTAATGGCAGCACCAGCGATCAGCAAGGGCATGTTCGCTACGGACGTCGACGGGAACGTCTGGATGAAAGCCTTGCGACTGATCCGGCGTTCGAGGGTGTTGCACATGGTCTTTTGGGGCTACAGCTGGTATGCGTTGGTACACATGCTGCAGCAGCATAGTCCGGAGCGGTCACTGACCGTGATCCACCACAGCAGCACCGCGACCATCCTGTTCCAGATGATGATGGTGTACACCATCGTCTACGGCCTGTTGCCGCGCTACTTCGCGCGGGGCCAGCTCGTCCGGTTCGTGTTGACCGCCTTGTTGGCGGTGCTGGTCTTCTCGGTGGCTGTGGTGTACGTGAAGGAGCTGTGGATGCGGCTGGTGGTGGATCCCGGTTACACGCTCAACCACAAGATGGTGATCATGAGCAACCTGATGGACAGTGTGGTTCTGGCCTTCATCTGGACCGTGATCTACGTGGCGGAACACCTCTTCTTGAAGGATCGGCACCATGCGCGTATGGAACAACAACGCTTGCGCACGGAGCTCGATCATTTGAAGGCGCAGCTCAATCCGCACTTCCTCTTCAATACGCTGAACAGCATCCACGTGATCATGCGGCA
>DAOORM010000371.1:0-2749 GCA_035389265.1 Flavobacteriales bacterium
AGGAACCAAGCCAGTAGCTCGGAGGCCATCACGAATTCTCGGGATGTGGATATCCACGACGCGTTTCGGAATGTTCGTCCTCCTACGGCCAGGTCGGTCGTCCTCAACTCCCTATACCCGCGAGCGAGCGCAACAGGTCGCCGATCTCTGCGATGGAACTGGGCTCGAACTGCAGCTCCGCTTGGGCACTGGGTGATGCCGGTCGCATGCACACATGGGCCTGTCCGTCGATCACCGTGTAGGCGAAGATGGTGGCGGGTTCGGCGCGTGCCACGCTGGGCGAAGCGTAGTTGTTCCAGCGGTCGCGCCCCATCTGCATCAAACTGCGGATGCGGTCGAAGACGAGGAAGACCTGGGCATCGGTCTGGCGCGGTGCTTTGGCCACCACCACGTACTTGTCCTCCTCCGGCACGTTGATGAAGCGGTCGCAGTTGATCCAACCTAGGGTGGTGGTACTGAAGACGTAAGCGTTCACACCGCCCATGTCGGCGCTGTTGAGGCTGTCGGATCGCAGTACATACTCCTGCATGCTGGCGGCGCGCACCTGCTCGTAGTTGGCGCGGAGGGAATCGTAGCGCAAGCGCAGCGGTTCCATCAATGCGTTGTAGCGCGCTTGTGCCGGTACGTAGATGTTCGTATGCCAGGCCTCGTATTCCACCTTCTTCAAAGCCTCCCATTCGGCCTTGCGCTGGGCATACCGTTCCAGCCGTTCCGTGTAGTTCGCACATTCGGCCTCGTAGGCGGCCACCTTCTTCTCGTAGCGCGCACGCTGCACATCGAACTTGTGCAGGGCCTGCTTGTAGTTGAATTCGCTCCGCGCCTTGGCTCGTTCGGGGAAGAGGAAGGCCCACCACGGCAGCTTGCGCTTGTAGCTCATCTCGCGCGGGGCGATAGGCGCGCGAGGCAGTGTGGGTTCCGCGGGCTTGATGGGCTTGCCCTTCTGGTCTTCGCGGTAGTGCGGCCAGCGGAAGGCGATCCGTGGGCGGATGGGGTAGGGCGGTTCGCGCCACGTGGTCACCTTGGTCACGGGCAGGGGAGTGGACGTCGCTGTCCAGTCAGCACCGTTAGAGCTGACGAAGAGTTCCATACCTTCTTCTTGGGTAGTGGCAGGGAGGCTCACCTCCATCGGCGCAGAGGCTTTTAAGCGCAGGTCGGCGCCGTTGGCATCGGTGGCGCGCACCTGCAACATACCGCGGGTCTCCAACATGCGTGCTCCACTGCGCGTGCTGAGCTGGTGCGCCAGCATGGCCTGCAGTCCCACGGCCTCCGTCAGTTCCACTTCCACGGGACCTTGCACCGGACGGCCGAGGGCATCCACGAAGGCATGCGCGGCGAAGGAGAGCTGGGTGCCTGCCGAGCCCACCACCACTTGTGGCGCAGTAGGGTCGATGGTGAACTTCTGCACGCTGCCTTCCATCAAGGCACGCCGCAGTTCTTCGGTATCGGCATAGCTGTGGCGGGTGAAGGTGAGGTGTACGCGGCGGTTCTGCGCCATGCCGGCATCATGCGCGTTCGGCGCGAGCGGGTCGCGTTCGCCGGAGCGGTGGATGTGCACGCGCTGCGGATCCACACCATGCGCTGTCAGGTAGCGCAGCACAGCTTCGGCCCGGGCTTGCGAAAGCGCCTCGTTGTAGTCGATGGGACCGTCGCTGTCGGTGTGGCCATGTACGGTGAAGGCATAGTCGCCGCGGATGGTCAGGGTGGTGATGAAGGCATCGAGTTCCGCGGAAGCCGCCGGGGTCAAGGTGCTCTCGTCCTTATCGAAATGAACGAGGAGTTCGTGGTGGGTGGTGGCCGCGAAACCGTAGGCGGCGAACAGCAAGCAGAGCGTTAGGATGATCCGGCGTGCCATGGGGTGAGGTGTTAGTGCATGTTGTTGGAACAGGATCCGACGGTGGATCATTGTTCCGTACACCTGTTAATGCGGAGGATGGGGAAAGGTGACCTAGGGGCGACGGCACCGAGGGGAATGCACCCGGGTTCGCGTTACCAGTGTTCGGAGCGCCACCATGTGCCTATCGTTCAACTGGGTCCAGCTTGCGGCGGTGTTGATGATCGCCCGAACGTCATTTCCGCTCAGGAGCGCTGATCCGCATGCCTGGAACATTTTGGCGGGTATCGCACTCGGACCGTTCGATCGAGATGGGCTGAATAAGTTCGATGCTGCGTGAGAAAGCCTTGTTCGATATATTCGAGCAATGAGGAAGACTCTCCCGTCCTTCTTCCCTGGCGTCCTCTCGAACTACGGACTATCCGGTCAGCAGCTGGGTGTTCTGGGCAAAATGGTGCGCACTGCGTTGTGGTTGCAGGTGTGCAAGGTGAAGGAGGTGGTCAGCGGCGAAGCCAGTGTGGTGATGCAAATGCGCCTCATCAGCCTCCTTTCCGCCGCGCTGCTGTGCTACACTGGTGCGAACGCTCAGAACAAGGCCTGGATCGATTCTTTGCGTGCCGAGTTGACCGGTACACTTCCGGACACAACGCGCATCGCGGTGTTGTACGACCTGAGCTGGGAGCTTGCCGATGCCGGAGACTATCAGGAGGCAAAGCTGCAGGCTGACAGCATGATGGCGCTTGCGGTACGTACCGGGTCCGAGAACGCGGAGGCGAACGCTTTCAACATCCTGGGGGAGATCGCCCAGCGGCGGGACGACTACTTGGAAGCGAAACGGTGCTTCACCGAATGCCTGCGGCTGAACCGGAAGGCCGGTATGGAGCGCAACGTGGCCGCCGCGCTGAACAACATGGCGAA
>DAOORM010000372.1:0-2747 GCA_035389265.1 Flavobacteriales bacterium
ACGAAAAGAACCTCTGCACCTGGGCCATGCGTTGCCTGCTGGTGGAGGACGGCGATCGCCTCATCCTCATCGATAACGGCATCGGCGACAAGCAGGACGCGAAGTTCTTCAGCCATTACGACCTGCACGGCGAAGACACGCTCGAAGGCTCCTTGAAGAAGGCCGGCTTCAACCGCGATGATGTCACCGATGTGCTGCTCACCCACCTGCACTTCGACCATTGTGGCGGCAGCATCGTCCGGCAAGCCAGTGGTTTCGCACCCGCCTTCAAGAACGCCACCTACTGGAGCAACGAGCACCATTGGCAATGGGCCACCAAACCCAACGCGCGTGAGAAAGCGAGTTTCCTGACGGAGAACATACTTCCCATCCAAGAGAGCGGCCAGTTGAAGTTCGTGGATGTGTTTAGAAATCTTGCCGATCTTCTACCCGACCAAACTCAGCGCGATAGTGTAGCAAACATTGACACCGTTGAATCATTCATCACGCTGTGCGCATACGAGATAGAGGAACTTCATCAAGAAGGCGTGAATGTTACATACACAGAGGTCGCACGACGATTGATCGACGAAGCAGGACCGCAGTTCATCAAGTACTTTAAAGTTGGGTACAAGGCTGCTTTACATTGGATGCGTTACGAGCACCCAGATCTACATTGTGAGGACACCGATGAATCCATAAACGAACAGCACAACAAGCTCCGGCATGAGTACAACTCACAGCTGATGCCTAAACATAATGTAGCTAGACTCCTAGATCGTTACGATGTCGCAATCGTAAACGGCCATACTGAGTCAATGATGATTCCGATGATACCATACAAGGGGCGCACCGTGGCCTTCATGGCCGACCTTCTCCCCAGTGCGCACCACATCCCCCTGCCGTGGGTGATGGGTTACGACACACGCCCCCTGCTCACCTTGGAAGAGAAACGCAGCTTCCTGGAGCGCGCCGCTGACGAGAACATCGTGCTCTTCTTCGAACACGACGCCACCAACCAGTGCGCCACCGTGGAACGCACCGAGAAAGGCATCCGCCTGAAGGAGACCTTTCCGTTAAGCGCGCTCTAGCCGACCCGTCGTTCCAGGACGAACGCGCCGTGGTCGCGCACGTCGTGGCACGGGATGCCGCGTGCCGTACACCACTTCCGCACGAAGGCCCGCAACTTCCACGGCAGACCACCGGCTAGCACCACATGCTTAGTACCTGTGGCCATGGCCTCCAACTCCGCTTCGCCCAAGTACCGTAGGTTGTGTACCACGAGCACATCGCTGCGGATGGATGTTGGTGCTCCGCTGGTTCCGTTGTGGAAATAGACCTCCAGGCCTGGCGCCGCCCACAGGCCAGCACCCACGATGGTGTTACCCACAACATGGGCGGCAGATCCCTGCAACGCATCCTGACCGATCACCTCCGATCCTTGTAATCCGTGTGCACGTGCATGTCGGTCCACCTTCTTCGCCAGCCACGATGAAAGTGTATCGCCCGCTGTGTTGAGCACGGTGAGCCCGCGTCCGACGCGCATCGCCGCCTGCACGGCTTGGCGATCATCATACACCGTGAAGCTGACGTGTGACTCTGCTTGACGCGCTCGATAACCCCAACCGAGAAGGAAGAGCACCAGGCTGCCGAGCGCAAGGCGCAGTGCTGGACGCCACTTCCACAGGTAACGCATGGCGAGCAGCACGGCGATGGCATAGAACAGCAGCATATCCACGAAGGTGATCCGGATGGCAGGATAGGCACCGGGCAACTGCGCGAAGAAGAGCGTTACGCGATCCACTACCGTCAGAAGTATCGAGAGACCGAAGGTGATGAGCGGACCCACGTATGGAACGCGAAAGAGCACAAGCAAGGCCACGGCGCCATAGACAGCGATCCCAGCCACGTACACTACCACCAGGTTCGCCGGTAAGAACCAGACCGGGAAGGCCTTGA
This sequence comes from Flavobacteriales bacterium, assembly GCA_035389265.1. Classification (GTDB taxonomy): domain Bacteria; phylum Bacteroidota; class Bacteroidia; order Flavobacteriales_F; family PHOS-HE28; genus PHOS-HE28. Next base: position 1,939 of record DAOORM010000372.1, read on the forward strand.
AGAGGTACAGGGAGAGCGGCGTGGTGAGCGCTTGGGCCGCGAGCGAGACCGCGGTAAGCGACCACAGGTAGCCCACGATCCGGTTGGCAGGGAACCAGGCGCGTTGCAATGGGCCATAGAAGAGGATGATGCCCAAAACCGCGAGGAAGGAGAGTTGGAAGCCGATCTCGATGAGCATGTGCGGCTCCACCACCAGCAATACCAAGGCCGCCGTGAAGAGGCTGTTCAAGGGTTCGTGGCGTCGCTCGGCCATGCCCGCCACCGTGAACAGACTGAACATGATGGTGGCGCGCAGCACGCTCGGACACGCGCCTGTTAGCCCCGCGTATCCCCACAGCGCCAGTAGTACCAGCACACCACGCACGATGCGCGCCCGCGCTCCCCCGCCCCACCATCCAAGGAGGAAGACCAACATGGCGTAGATGAAACCCACATGGGTGCCAGACACCGCAAGCACATGCACGGTGCCGCTCTTGACGAAGGCATCCTTCTGCTCATGGTCAAGCTCATCGCGCAGGCCCAGGACCAGGGCCTTCACCAACGCCCGTTCGCGGAAAGGCAATCCACTTTCGGCGAGCCAGGCGGAGATGCGTTGCCGCGTGGGTTCGAAGAGGTCCGTCCATCGCCACGCATGACCGACGATGCTCCACGCCTGCGGACCCGCGAAGGTCTCGTGGTACATGCCGCGCGAAGCGGCCCAGGCGCGCCGGTCGAAACCACCGGGATCCGGTATGCGCGTGATCGGCTCCACCCGACTGCGGATCACCACCTCGTCACCGGCCACCGGATCCACGCCACCCGGCTGGCGC
>DAOORM010000373.1:0-2743 GCA_035389265.1 Flavobacteriales bacterium
CTTCACGCGCGCGCTCCGATCACAAGCGCATGTGATGGACTTCAGGTTTGCCGTCGCAGGCGGCTCACTTATTCCCCGATGTTGTACCGCACAAGGTCGTGCCGGATGCCGGTGGGATTGAGTGCGAAGAACTCATAGTAGCGCACACGCCCCACATCCGCCGCCCAGTAGGAGCGCAGCCGCTTCCAGTCCGGTATTTCAGGGAAGCCGCCGATGCTCGTGACCTCGCACTGCATCTTGTACGTGGTGAAGCTCCCAACCGGCACGGTGATCGCCTCCGGAATGGAGTGGACGCTGTAGTCCAATTGAACACCCACCGGACCTTGCACCACCGTGTAGATCACCTCATCAAGTGGATCCGTGCAGAAGAGCACTTCATGGTCATCGGTGACCAGATAGCCCGCCGAATCGCGCCACAGGGAGGTGGTAACGGGTGCGATCACGTTGCGGTGCACTTTCCAATACGTCTCCCCGTTCACGACCGAATCACCGGAAACGAAGAAACTGTCCACGGAGAGTGTCTGGATCACGTTGTCCGCGGAATCCACGCTGTATTTCTGGTAGACCCAGTAGTTGCCCTCGGCGAGGTTGCTGAAGGAGGCCACCTCCAACGGCGGCGGTTGTTGCGGTGTCGCTACATCATCCTTTTCCGGTCGACACGCAGCCATGGTGGAAAGGGCAAGGAAGGAAAGTGCGATGCGTGTGGTGGGCAACATGATGGCGGTGGTTGGTGGTGCTTGCTGAACGGGGAACGAGCGAACATATTGCTTGTGAAGAGGCTATACGATCCAGTGCCTTTCGTGCGTTGTCCAGGTTCGTGTTTTGTGGAATGATGACCGGTGCGAACGATGCGCTTGACTGTGGAATGCTCGACCGATATAGGCTAACGGATCGCCACAAAACCTCCAGGCAACGCGCTGGAGTACCTTACTTTGGTCAAGACAGGATCGAGCCATGCATCGTTTCAAACTTCTGCTGCTTTTCATCGTGCTTGTGCTCCAGACATCGGCCCAACAGCCGTTGAACTTGGACATGGAAATGCCTAGCGTTACCGGCACTGACCGGCCTTGGGGCTGGGAGGGGCATTGGATGTGGAACGCGGGAACCAGCACCATGGATAGCGCCAAGGTGAAGCAAGGGAAGTGCAGCTTTCGACTGGAGCGGTCAACGGCCGAGATCGGCACGTCTTCTTCCCCGCATGCGATGATGATGAGGCTTCCCGCGGCATCGTTGCAAGGTCAACGCATAGAACTCACCGTGCATGCTGCGGGATCGGATGCGTGTGTGTTACTGAGCACATGGGGTGAACCAGGGCAAGCGGACAGCGTGATCTTCCGGAAGGAAAGTGGTGACCCCTGGAGATCCGCAAAACTGTCCGTACTCATTGGCCCGAACGACTACCAACTGGTGATCATGGTGCAAGCCCTTGGCGCCGGTCCGGTATGGTTCGATGCGCTGGCGCTCACGGCTGATGGACAACCGCTCACCGCATTGCCGAGCGGAACTCCGCCTTCCGTATCGGACATGGGTGCTTTGCGCAAACACTGTTCGGCTATCGAAGTGATGAAGGCCCCCTCAGCGACAAAAGGGAATTGGCCTCTTGGATACGCCGACTTCGATCGCGTGGTGGGCGATGCACAAGTGGTGTCCTTGGGGGAGAGCACGCATGGCACCCACGAGTTCTTCGTGGCCAAGCACCACCTCTTCCGCTACCTCGCAGAGGAAAATGGCTTCAGCGTTTTCGCGATCGAAGCCAACCAGCTCACCACCGAACGCATCAATGCCTATGTCCACGGCGCGGACGGCACAGCGGAAGAGGTCATGGGCGGGCTCTTCGGAGTATGGTACAAGCAAGAGGTGAAGGATCTGATCGAGTGGATCCGCGACTACAATGCACGGAAGCCGGAGCGCCCACTCTCGTTCGTCGGCTTCGATATGCAGGATCCACAACTGCCGATGGACAGCTTGGTGGCTTTTCTGCAGAGGCATGACCCTGGTGTAGCTGAGCAGGTGCACACACTGTTGGCCGACCAGCGCGAGGCCTGGCGGAAGCAAGACTACCCACAGCCGGCGGTAGGGCAGGGGGCCTTGTGGCTGGCCAACGCAAAGCAGGCCGAGGAACTTCTGGCAAGCAGTCTTCGCGAAAGGCCCGCGCGCAATGCGAACGAACGCGGTTGGGCGGAGCAGAACGCGCGTGTGGTGGTGCAATGTGCCATGCAGGCCAACGACCCGTGGAACCCGTCGATCCGCGACAGTTGTATGGCCGCCAATATCGCATGGACGCTTACGCGCTACCCGGAAGGCACGCGCATGGCGGTGTGGGCCCACGATGGGCACATCGGACGCGTCGGCTTCGCCAGCGGCACCAGCATGGGAGCCCACATGGCCCGGCTCTTCGGTGAGCGCTTATTCGTACTCGGCATAGGTACCTACGATGGAAGCTACCGCGCTACACGGGGCTTCACGGACCACCGACCGATGGACGCCCGCTGCTTCCCTGCGCCTGTGGGTAGTTTGGAAGAGGCCATGCACCGGATCCTGCCCGCCAACAGCGAAGCGCTCCTCTTGGACGTGCGTGCTCTGGCCAAGGATCCGGAAAGCACCTGGATCCACTCGCCGCGTCCGGTCCGCTCCATCGGCTACAGCGCCTTTGATTTCGGCTTCGAGCAGCCCACCGTGCTCGCCGACCAGTTCGATGCCGTGCTCATGATCGACCACACCACGCCTTCGCGGAAGTTGGAGT
>DAOORM010000374.1:0-2740 GCA_035389265.1 Flavobacteriales bacterium
TCAGCGAACCGCTCACGAGGTTCTTGTCTCCCTTAAGGAAGCCGAGCACCTTGGTATTGGTGTCCACCATGGCGTTCTTGTTGCCGCAGTCCATCCACACATCCACGCTGCCGGCCTTGAAGCGCGCGCCTTTCTGCTTCATGTTCTCCATGGCGTTGGTGAGCTGGTACTCGCCCTTGTCCTTGATGTCGTTGTCGATCAAGAACTGCATCTCCTTGCGCAGGTATTCGCCATCGGCGAAGTAGTAGATGCCGATGATGGCGAGGTCGCTCACGAAGGTCTGCGGCTTCTCCACGAACTCGGTGATGATGCCGTTGGCGTCGAGCTTCACCACACCGAAGGGCTTGGGGTCGTCCACCTTGTTCACCCAGATCACGCCGTCGCAGTCCTTGTCCAGTTTCAGCTGGGCGCGGAAGAGGGTATCGGCGAAGGCTACGATCACGCGACCGTTCAGTGCGCTTTGGGCGCAGAGTATGGCGTGGGCGGTGCCGAGGGCTTCCTTCTGGTAGTGGATGGTGCCTTTGCTGCCGATGGCTTTGGCGATGCCGACCAGCTCGTCCTCCACCTTCTTGCCGAAGCTGGGGTGGACGATGAAGGCGACCTCTTCCACGGCTTCACCGGCCACGGCGGCCAGGTCCTCCACGAGGCGTTGTACGATGGGCTTGCCGGCGATGGGCAGCAGGGGCTTGGCGGTGGTGTGGGTGTGTGGGCGCATGCGCTTACCCATGCCCGCCATAGGGACGATGATCTTCATTCCAAGTGGTTCTCGCTCAGCGGGTGCCGGTATGTCCGAACCCTCCCGCTCCTCGTTCTGTGTGGCGAAGGTCCGCACTTTCCGTGAAAGTAACCCTCAAGTAGCGGGCAATGACCAGTTGGGCAACTCGTTCCCCATCCTTCACCTCGAAGGCTTCGTGCCCGTGGTTGATGAGGAGCACGCCCACTTCGCCGCGGTAATCTGCGTCGATGGTGCCGGGGCTGTTGAGCACGGTGATGCCCTGTTTGAAGGCCAGGCCGCTGCGAGGGCGCACTTGTGCCTCGGTGCCTTCGGGCAGTTCCAGGAAGAGGCCGGTAGGGATGAGGGCTCGCTGGCCGGGAGCGAGCACGACCGGGGCATCCAGGTTGGCGCGGAGGTCCATGCCGGCGCTATGGTCTGTGGCGTAGGCGGGGAGCGGGTGGTGGCTCTTGTTGGTGATGCGGACGGGTAGGCTATCCGTGGCGGTCGAGGTCATGGGGCAAAGGTCGAAGTTGGGCACCCGGTTGGTTGCGCGTTGAACGGGCAGTTGCCAACACCCGATCCATCGATAATACGGCCGTTCACTTAAGTGTTGACTAGTTGAGGCAACGATCCCGAGGTGAACCTTCGTCGAGGTGAGGTGTATAGTCGGTCTGAATGAGAGCGATCCGACCTTTCTTCCTTGTGCTCAGCGTGCTGCTTCTTGGGGCGGTTAGAGAGAATGCCGTAGGGCAAACGGTGAAGACCAGACCTCAGCCAAAAACTGGGGAGGTCTTGCTTTTCGCGAACCCTGAAATTGCACCTGATCGCCAGGTAGAAGCAGAGTATGATAGTGCCTCAGGTAAATGGATCGAATTGGACAGTGCGACATCTCTGTTGCAACAGCGAGAGCGATGGATCGAACAGGCCAAGCTGATCTTCGGTGCGGAGTGGCCCTGGGTGGAAGAACCCATCCATATGCTCGACAGCCCATTCGAAGATGAGGCTTTCGGCCTGCTGCGCGAAGGGAAAATGCGTGAGGCAGAGAAGATCGTGCGCAAGGCGCAACGAGAAGTTCCGGACAATGCAGAGGTGGCCTGTTCGCTGGGCGATCTCTATGCGACGCAGATGCGAGCAGACACTTCTGCCTATGCTGTGCGCAAGTGGTTCCGTAAGGCCGAGGCGGCTTACCAGGCCGCGTTACGGTTGGACCGTGGCTCACATCGCATCAACTTCAATTTGAGTGTACTGTATCGCGCGTATTGGGCCAAGGGGCATGAACTGCGCGCAGGAGGCGCCATGAGCACCCCGGGCTTTGCGGGCTCGGCGACTTGGTGGAAAGCGCGAGTGCCGTTGGAGCGAGCCTACTTGATCGACCCGACGCATGAGCCCACCGCCTATCTGCTGGACAAGTGGTATGACAATCTGGGTCTGGATACGGCAGGTAAGGAAGAGGCCAAGAAGGATGTGAGAAAGCGCCTTCGCCGGATGCGAGAATTGCCGTGATCGCGGATCAGGAGCCGGAAGGGCGAAGCATGTGGCTTTCCTTCCGCCAGACCACGGCCATGAAAAGCAAGAGCGCGACCGCCCGCACCACGTAGTTGATACTCCCCTCCAACGCCACCTGCTCGCACCCCCACCACAGCACCACGGCGCCCGCCATGTATAGCAGTATCCGGGTTACGTCGTAGGGAATGGGATAATGCTGCTGCCCCCACGCGTAGCTGATCACCGCCATGCTGGCGTAGCAGATCAAGGTGGCCCATGCGGCGCCCATGTAACCCAGTGATGGAATGAGTGCGAAGAGCAGCGCGATGGTGATGGCCGCACCGATGAGGCTGATGGTGCTGCCCACGCGCGGTCGGTCGGTGAGTTTGTACCACACGCTTTGGTTGTAGTAGATGCCGAGGAACACGTTGGCCAGCATCAGGATGGGCACCACGCGCAGCCCTTCGTGGTAGGCCGGATTCGGGATGAACCACTTGAAGAGGTCGATGAAGAGCATCACCACCAGGAAGGCGCTCATGC
>DAOORM010000375.1:0-2736 GCA_035389265.1 Flavobacteriales bacterium
ACGATGTGATGAACTCCAAACACATCGGTGCCGACATGAACTTCGCCTGGCCCGGAGCGGAGATCGCGGTGATGGGCGCGAAGGGCGCCGCCGAGATCATCTTCAAGGGTGAGATCTCCAAAGCCGCTGATCCGGCTGCGAAACTGGCTGAAAAGGAGGCCGAGTACAAGGCTCAATTCGCCAACCCATACGAGGCCGCTGCCCGGGGCTATGTGGATGCCGTGATCAAGCCTTCGGAGACACGCGAACACATTATCGCCGCGCTGGACATGCTGCGCAACAAGGTGGAGAAGTTACCGCGCAAGAAGCACGGCAACATCCCGCTGTGATCCGCGTATCAAGGCCTTCGCAACGCCGCGCATGAAGTTCACCGTCGTCACCCCCAGCTTCGGACAGCTGCACTACCTGAAGCTGAACGCTGCTTCCATCGCCGATCAGCGCGCGCCCGGCATCGATGTGGAACACATCGTGCAGGATGGAGGTAGCAAGGACGGAACCCGTGAATGGCTGGCTACACGGCCTGATATCCGGGGTGTGGCCGAAGCGGACAACGGTATGTACGATGCCATCAACCGCGGCATCATGAAGGGAGAGGGCGACATCTTCTCCTGGCTCAATTGCGACGAACAGTTCCTGCCGGGGACCTTGCAGGCGGTGAAGACCTTCTTCGAAGAACACCCCGAAGCCGACATGCTAGCGGGTGACACCTTGGTGGTGGATGCCAAGGGCGAATACCAATGTCACCGGAAGGCCGTGGTGCCCACCACCGGCATCCTCCGCTTGGGCCGCACACCTGTGCAGAGCTGTTCCTTGTTCTTCCGGGCCAAGTTGGTGAAAGGTCCGGGTGCGATCCTTTTCGATCCCCAATGGAGGGCCATGGGCGATTGGGCTTGGCTGCGCGACCAGGATGCTCGCGGTGCACGCATGCTCCGTTTGCCACGCTTCCTCGCCACCTTCGTGGATGATGGTGGCAACCTGGGAATGAGCCCGCGCGCCGTTCAGGAGACCCGCGCCGTTTACGGATCGCTTTCCACCTGGCACAGAGCCACGGAGTATATCGTACGCGGTGCCGACTATGCCCGCAAGATCATGGATGGCTACTACAGCCAGAAACCCTTCGACTACGCCATCTATGATGCTGCCCCCACCAGCCCTTCGGGCGTTTCGGCGGTGCGTCGCAGTCGCCATGTGGCCAAGCCGACGTGGCATTGGAAGGGGCGGGCCCACTGATCGGCCGATCGGTCATCCGTTGAGAATTTCCTGATCCGCATCAGCAAGGGGATGAATGGTCGCGATAACTTGCGACCCTTCGGAACGAGTCCTCGGCGTCCAACTCCAACGCCGTCCAACTCCTCTGGTCCAGGGTCGTTCCGGAACCTGTATGGAAGGTCGCTACGGATCGCTGTTCCGCTACATCATTCTCGCTCTCCCGATCGGCACAGTGTGCTGGCCAGGTGCAGTGCTGGCGCAAACCACGCGCTCACCCCGTGAGGTCGAAGCACTACCTGACGATACAGCGAAGGTGTTCTCGTTGGCCGACCAATGTTTCGCCTATCGCCGGAAGGATGTCGATTCCGCATTGATGTTCGGGGAGCGTGCCTTGCGATTGGCTCGTTCGTTGAAATTCCCGAAGGGCGAAGCACAGGCGTTGAACGACTTAGCGATCATCCACATCGATCGCAGTGCTTACGCCGACGCGGATTCCGCACTAAGACGGGCGCTCTCCATTCGGCGTTCCCTGGGCGATCGTGCGGGCGTGGGCGCGATCCACAACAAACTGGGGAACCTCTACCAGTCGCAGCTGAGGCTTGAAGAGGCGCTCGAGCAGAATCAGCAAGCCTTGTCCATTTTCAACACGCTTGGCGATCGTTCGAAGGAGGCGCTCATTTTGAGCAATATCGCTGTCATCAACTTCAATATGCGTCAATACGACCAGGCGTTGGAGTACCACCGCGCTGCCGCCGATATGCATCGTAGCTCGGGCGACAGCACGGGCCTGGCCACTTCGCTCGGGAACATGGCCAATGTGTTCCTCTCCCTAGGGGATACGGTTCAGGCGTTGGATCTGTTCGAACAGGCGGGGTCCTACTTCAAGCGCCATGGAATGCTGCGCGAATTCGCGGTGCAGGCGAACAACGAGGCGGGTGTCCGCGCCACACGCGGCGAAGCTTCGAGAGCTATGATGCTCTATTCCGAAGCCTTACGGATCCGAGAGGCTGGCAATGACCGCAAGGCAACGGCATCGTCCTTTGCAGGACTATCCGATGTGCATCTTTTTTTGGGCAGGACAACGGATGCACGAAGAATGGCGTCCAAGGCCCTCGCTCTTGCAAGTGCCGTCGGTGCAACGAATGAGATGATGCAGGCCCATAGGCTTCTGGCGCGCATCCATGCACGGCTTGGCCATGCGGACAGTACCTTGATACATCACGAGCGCTATGCTGCATTGCAGGACTCCGTGTTCAGTACCGACATGGGCAAGCGCATTGCCGACCTACAGGCGCGGATAGGACTTCAGCAGAAGGAGCATGAACTCCAAGAGCAACGTGCGGTGATCAGCGAGAAAGGGCTCGAGATCGCGGAATTGGGTAGGAAGGCGGAACGGCGTAATTTCCTGCTGGCCTTGGCGCTCGGTGGCATCGGAGCGCTGATCCTAGGTGCGCTCGCCGTCCTTCAAGTCCAGCGCCGGAAGGCCTCCGCGCAGAGAGCCGTGGCAGTTATCGCCGAACGCGAGCA
>DAOORM010000376.1:0-2735 GCA_035389265.1 Flavobacteriales bacterium
CGTTGGCAATCCCTACTCCTTCCTGCATGTGATCCATCCGGACCACGGCAATAACGCGCACCTGAGCCGTTCGGAGCGCTTCGCCAACGTGCGGCGCAGGTGGAACGAATTCATCGGTGAGGGCTGGTTCGTGCGGGATGAGCGTCCGTGCATCTACCTGTATGAGCAAAGCCGCAAAGGCCTGCTTTCCCGCGGCGTCATCGCCGGTGTGAACGTAGGCGACTATCGCGGCGGCAAGGTGAAGGTCCACGAACACACGCTTCAGGCGCGCGAGGAACTCTTCAAGGAGTATCTGAACGTGACCGGCATGAACGCTGAACCAGTATTGCTTGCTGCACCGGCAGGGCACGGATTGGAGGAAGCCCTTGGCCAGGCTTGGAGCGCAGCGCCCCTCTACGACTTCAGTACCACCGACCGCGTCCGCCATCGGTTCTGGGCGGTACAGGACCCAGCCGTGATCCAACACGTGACCCAACGATTCGGCCAGATGGACGCCCTGTACATCGCCGATGGGCACCATCGCATGGCCAGCAGTGCGCGCCTGGCCGAGAGCACCGGAGCCTTCGCCGATGCACCGAAGGCTTGGTGCCTGGCCTTCATCGTGCCGCAAGAGCACCTGCACATCCACAACTTCGACAGGGCGGTGACCAGCCTAAGTGGTATGGACACCGATGAGTTCTTGGAGGCACTGCGCGGTGTTGGTGCACTAACTGAGCTTTCTGAAAGGCCCGACGCGCCGCCGCCACACGGATGTGTGCATGTGTGTACGCGCAAGGGCTGGTATTCGATGACGCTACCCCATGCGCCGGCATCAGCCGATGCCGCTGACCGCTTGGATGCATCCATCCTGAGCGATGCCGTGCTCGACCCGGTCCTAGGCATCCATGATCTGCGAACCGATCCTCATGTGAAGTTCGTTCCTGGAACGGCCGGTGTAAGCGAGTTGGAACGTATGGTGAAGAGCGGTGAGGCTGCCGCTGCGTTCAACCTGAGACCAGTGAGCTTCGAAGAGTTGAAGGCGGTCGCTGACACGGGCGGCTGTATGCCACCGAAGAGCACCTACATCGAACCGAAGTTGCGCAGCGGAATGACCGTATACAGCTTGGAAGACCTCTGACCATGGATGCGGAAGCCCGAGAAACGCTGGCCGCACGGTACCGTGAAGTCCTGAAAGGTGTACCGCCTGAGGTCACCCTCGTCGCCGTGAGCAAGACCCGGTCGGTGGACGAGATCAAGGCTCTTTACGATCTGGGACATCGTGCTTTCGGGGAGAACTACCCACAGGAGCTGCGCGAAAAGCAACCCCAATTACCGGCCGACATCGAATGGCACTTCATAGGCCACTTGCAGACCAACAAGGTGAAGTACATCGCTCCTTTCGTGCACTTGGTGCATGGAGTGGATAGCCTGAAACTGTTGGACGAACTGGATCATCGGGCAGCTCAGAACGGACGCGTTCAAGAAGTACTGCTCCAGGTCCACATCGCTCGGGAAGACACTAAACATGGATTCGCGGCGGATGAGGTCCTCGCATTGGCGGCAGAGGCCTGGTCCTGGAAGAACCTTGAGGTCCGGGGCTTGATGGGCATGGCCTCGAACACACCTGATCGTGCCCAGGTGCAGCACGAATTCGAAGCACTGCGGACCTTATTCGACAAGCTGGCAAGTGATTTAGGGCCCCGCTTCGACACATTGAGCATGGGCATGTCCGCCGATGCTCAGGAGGCCCTAGCGGCGGGTAGCACCCTATTGCGGGTAGGAACGGCAATTTTCGGCGAACGGCACTATTCCGCTGGCTGACCGGTCGATCGGGGCAACCAGTGGTGCTTTTTGCGTCTGAACCTTGTACATTCGGGGCACCGAATCGACAATGAGGACCCTCCTTTTACCCTTTTCCTTGGTGGTGGCCTGTGCCGCATTCGGCCAGCGGAACCTCGAGATCGGGTTGGCTTCCGGCATCACACACTATTATGGCGATCTGGGCAACATCGATGGTCCTGTTCAGTGGAACAGTGCACGACCAGGGATGCAGATCACTTTCAGAGACTTCCTGAACAACAAGAAGCGGTACATCACCCGCTCCTTGACCACCGAAGCCAGGATCAGCTGGTTCCGTATTGGCTATGATGAGACAGCACCACTCAAGAACGTGCCAACCACGGAGTTGAAGAACTATAAGCGTGGCTTGAGTTTTCGGAATGACCTCGTTGGTGCTTCGGGCCATCTTGTGTTGAACGCCTATCGCGAGCCTTATACCCCGCTGTTCCAACAGCGCTTCTTCATGTTCTTCCACATCGGCTTAGGTATCTACCATGGTCGACCCAAAGCGGACCTGTTCAGAGGCAGTGTTGATCCAGAGAACCGGTACTATTTCTGGGAGGATGGGACCGTACGTGATGCACCGAGGGGTACACCTGGGGCGAACGTTATCGAAAGGGATGGAAAGTTCGAGACCGATCTAGGAAGTTGGCTTACAGAAACATCGACGAACAGTTCTGAGCTTGGTAAACCGCGTGAATTCCGAGCTTGGCATGCTGCCATACCCATGGGGGCTGGTCTGCGCTATATGCTCACCAAGCAGCTCAGTGTTGGCGTGGAATACTGTTATCTCATGTTCATGACGGATGAACTGGATGATGTGAGCAACCTGTACTCAACGTATGAACAGATAGACAATCTATATTTGGAAGAGCGCGATAGGACACTGGCACGCTACATAAGCGACCCTACTGGTT
>DAOORM010000377.1:0-2730 GCA_035389265.1 Flavobacteriales bacterium
AGTACGCCTTCAACAAGAGCCACAGCACGTGCTACGCCTTCGTGGCCTACCAGACGGCATGGTTGAAGGCCAACTACCCCAGCGAGTATATGGCCAGCGTGCTCACCCACTCGCAGGGCAGCATCGACAAGATCACCTTCTTCATGGAGGAATGCCGGCGCATGGGCATCTCCGTGCTGGGTCCCGATGTGAACGAGAGCCAGTTGCAGTTCAGCGTGAACAAGCAGGGCCAGATCCGCTTCGGGCTCGGCGCGGTGAAGGGTGTGGGCGAAGCAGCCGTGGAAGCGCTTGTGGCCGACCGGCAAGCCAATGGTCCCTACAAGGACATCTACGAACTGATGCGGAGGGTGAACCTGCGGGCTGCCAACCGCAAAGCCTTGGAAAGCCTGGCCTACGCCGGAGCGTTCGACGGATTCCCCAAGAGCCACCGGGCACACTTCTTCCACAGCGCGGGTGAAGGCAAGCCCACCTTCCTGGAAACGCTGGTACGTTATGGGCAGCAAAGCCAGGACGGCGCGGACAGTGCACAGGTGAACATGTTCGGGGAGTCGGATGATGCCGCGGGAATCCCTGAACCCACCCTACCGGCCATCGATCCGTGGAGCGCGTTGGAACAACTCCATTACGAGAAGGAAGTGATCGGCTTCTACCTGAGCGGTCACCCCTTGGACGACCACCGCTTGGAGATCAAGTACCTCTGCAACACCACCCTGCCGGATCTGAAGGAACTGGACAAGTTGGCGGGCCGCGACCTCACCTTCGCGGGGATCGTCACCAAGGCCGAACACCGCATCGCCAAGAGCGGCAAGCCTTTCGGAAGCCTTTCCTTGGAGGACCACCACGGCACCCACGAATTCATGTTCTTCAGCGAGGACTACATGAAGTTCAAGCTCTACCTACAGACCGGCGCATTGCTCCTGGTGAAAGGCAAGGCCATGGCGCGTACCTGGGGGCGTGACGAAGGCCAGATGGAACTGAAGGTGTACAACATCGACCTGTTGGGCGATGCGCGGGAGAAGTACATCACCAAACTGAACCTGAAGCTGGATGCCGACCGGGTGGACGACGCATTGGCCCGTGAACTTGGACAGCTATTGAAAGCCTCTCCGGGCAAGTGCAGGGTGAGCATCCAACTCGTGAGCGAACAGGAGAAGATGGCCCTGGAAGCGCCCACGAAAGGGATCAGCGTGGCGGTGAGCGAAGACCTGATCCGGTCGTTGGATGGCCTTCCCGAGGTTTCCTATACCCTGAACTGACGGATCGTCAGATTAGTTTCCATGGCAAGGATCTTGTCCAATGGCTGTACCTTTGTGGTCGTAACGCGTGGAAAACTGATCGGGATCAGGCAGTCGAGCGATCGTCAGCTATTCACAACTTGCACGACCAACGAACTGTAACAAACGAGGCAGCGCAAGCTGCCCACCCAAGAACATGGCACTCGAATTCACCGACAGCAACTTCGAAGAACTCGCGCTGAAGAGCGACAAACCCGTGATGGTGGACTTTTGGGCGGAATGGTGCGGCCCATGCCGCATGGTAGGCCCCGTGGTGGAGGAATTGGCCAAGGAGTACGATGGCAAAGCCGTGATCGGCAAGGTGAACGTGGACAACAATCCGCAGACCGCCATGAAGTATGGCATCCGCAGCATCCCCACGATCCTCTTCATCAAGAACGGCGAGGTCGTTGATCGCAGTGTGGGTGCAGTGCCCAAGAGCCAGTTGAGCCAGAAGCTCGAAGGACAGTTGGCCTGATCGAACAAAACCTGTTGTGTGAAGCCCGGTCATCACCGGGCTTCATTCTTTCCGAACTTCGCGGACATGCCCATCGAACAGAAAGCCCTACAGGTCCTTAGCCAGCTCGAGTTCCACTCCAAGCAGGTAGTGGAAGGGTTTCTGGCGGGCTTGCACAAGAGTCCGTTCCACGGGTTCAGCGTGGAGTTCGCCGAGCACCGGGCTTACAACCAGGGCGAGAGCACCCGCCACATCGACTGGAAGCTCTATGCCCGCACGGACAAGCTGTTCGTGAAGCGCTACGAAGAGGAGACCAATTTGCGGTGCCAGTTGGTGGTGGATGCATCCAGCTCCATGTACTTCCCGGACGTCGTACCGAAAGGGAGCTTCAACAAGATCCAGTTCGCCACGCATGCGGCCGCGGCCTTCGTCCAGTTGCTTCGGAAACAGCGCGATGCCGTAGGCCTCACCACCTTCAGCGATCGAGTGTTGGTGAAGGAGGAAGCACGCAGCAATGCGGTCCACTTGCGGCATCTGATGCACCAATTGGAAGACCTGCTCAGCACCGAAGCACCGGCCCGGGGCCAGCGAACCTCGGTAGTGGAAGCGCTCCACGACATCGCCCAGCGCGCTCATCGTCGCAGCTTGGTGGTGATCCTGAGCGACATGCTCGACGGTGCTGACCGGGAGGACGAAGTCTTCGAGGCCTTGCAACATCTACGGTTCAACAAGCACGACATCATCCTCTTCCACGTGGTTGACCGCAAGCACGAATTGGATCTTGACCTTGCGGACCGTCCGTACACCTTCGTGGATGTGGAGACCGGCGAACAGGTGAAAGCCCACCCGGCGGAAGTCCGTGAGGCTTACAAGGCCGCCATGGCCGACCGTTGGCACCGCTTGAAACTGAAGTGCGGACAATACCGCATCGACCTAGTAGAGGCCGACATCAACGCCGGCTTCGAGCCCATCCTGCTGGAATTCCTTACGAAGCGCGCG
>DAOORM010000378.1:0-2707 GCA_035389265.1 Flavobacteriales bacterium
AGACCCAGATATACCCTTTGGCATCACGACGTAACGCGCTCACACGGCCGCCACGCAAGCCATCCATCTGCGACCAGTTACGGAAAGAATGCCCGTCGAACCGATCGAGACCGGATACGGTGCCCGCCCAAATGAAACCCACGTGGTCCTGGATGACCGCGGTCACATGCCGGTTGCTGAGCCCGTGCTCAGGCCCATACGCATGGTGTTGGATGATGGGGGCTCGTTGTGCTTCGGCGGAAGACACCACGAACAGCACCAGGAGAGGTAGCACGGCTCGCATCGACCCCGTTATACGGAGAAGTAGGACGAACGGTTCCCGCGCGGTACAGGGCCCCTCTTAAGGAACCGACCAAGGCGCGAGCGGCTCTCTTCCCCTGAGCTTCCTACGGCGCCATCACCGCCACATGGACCCCCTCACTGTGCGCCGAGAACTCCGGTGCATACATGCACATGGCGCTGGTGATGCCATTGCTCATGTCGCCAGCGTGCGTCACCTTCAACTCGTACTCGAACACGTAGGTGCCCGGCGCGATGTGGTCGAAGAAGAAGTGCATGCCCGCATCGCGGATGCTCTGGTAGTAGCCGAGGCCACCCTGCCACTTGTAAGCGCTGATGGCTTCCACCGGCTCGAAGGCCGCAGCACGTTGATCCTTCAAGTGAACGAAATCCAGGTGGCGGTCCGTGCGGAGTTCGATGCGCATGGTGACCCGATCACCCGGACCCAACCGCACATCGGGACCCAATTCCACCAGCCGGGAACCTGCGTCGGTGGCCTGCTTCAGTAACACCTGCTTCTTCACGCTGAACGGACTTTCATGCGGGGTCACTTTGTCCATGCGCTCGAGGTACTGCCAGTGCAGTGCACCCCATTGCACACCGTCCTTCATGCTCGTCACCATCACCCGACCCATGCTGGGCTTGATCGCTTCGTCCTTCCACGTCTGTTCGAAGTACCCGGTGCCGGCCTCGGTCCTGTCCGGCTTGGCGGTGATGTCACCGACCTTGATGACGGGCTCAGGGTCCGTGATGAGCCAGTCGTCGCCGGTGAGCAACAACGCGTAACACGCTTCGGCCGTGGCTTTCGTGGTCTTCCAATCCGTGGTCTGTTTCAACTTCAACAGATACTGGCGCAGTTGATCCACGCTGGCTTTGTCTTGGCCCACTTCGTGGTAGGCTTCGATCAGCAGGGCATGCGTTTCCGTCGGGAAGTCGTTCCAATCGTAGCCCGCGTTGAAGCCCTTCCAGTACATGCCCAGCTCTTCGCTCCGAGTGGCCCGCTCGCTCAGTGACTTCAGGATGAGCTGTGCGGTGCTCTTGTCGCCCAAGCGATCGAACGCCAGTACTAACAGGGCTTGTTCCTGCAGGCTTCGTTGCAACCAGGTTTCCTTGCAGCGCGCTGCGATGAAGTCCATTGCAGTCCGGGTGGTGCCATCGATGGGCCAGCGGCGGAAGAAGCTGCGTGCGAAAAGCAGGTGCGCATCCAACGCATCGGGCACGTACTTCCCGCGCTCCTCCGGCTTGGTGCGCTTGACCAACTCGCGGTAGCTGCGATCCACCTCGGCATCCAACCACTCCACCGCCCGGGCAAGCATCGTCTCGTTCGGACCATCACCGCGGGTGTCGGCGGCTTTCAGCGTTTCGAGGTGTCCGAAACCGGCGATGATGTGCTGGGTGATGTACCGGCTCTCGCGCATGCCGCTCCACCAGGGCCAGGCCCCATTGGGCAATTGCATGTCGCGCAATTTCTTCAATGAGCCCTGCTCCTCCGCGGCCATGCGTTGCATATCGAAGAAGAGCGCCACGCGGCGTTTCCGCTCACCTTCATCCTTCGCGTTCAACACCCAAGGTGTCTCTTCGAGCACCACGCTCTTCAGCTCAGTGTTCTTGTCCAACGCGCTCAAGAAGGCTTCTTCACCCTGCTTGCTCCATTGCTCGAACACCTGGCGCACCGCGGGCCGCTGCTCCACGATGTGCGTTGCGAGCCGGTTCGCGTAGTAGCGGCTGAAGGTCTGCTCGGCGCATTCATGCGGGTACTCCATCAGGTAAGGCAGCGCCTGCACCGCATACCAAGCCGGGTTCGGCGTGAACTCCAGTTTCAAGCTGCGATGCTGCAAGGTGGCGCTGGTATTGTTCACGAGCTTCTCCAAGGTGAAGGTCTTCGTACCTGCCTTGGTGATCGGCAGCGGAAGGCTCTCCGTCACCAACACCTTGTCCGTGAGCACCGGCAGCGGACGTTCCTCGCCATCGCTGATCCCCGCACCGGTGGCCACGATCCGCACACTCACCACATCGACATCATCCGGCACGGTGATGGGCCACTTGGCCGTGGCGCTCGCACCCGGCGCTGCGCTGAAGGCTTGCTCGGTGCGTTGCAACGCGAAGCGCGTGGTGATATCATTGCCGCTCACCGGATCGAAGAGTGAAAGGCGCACATTGCCGTTCACCGCGCCGTCGGTGGCATTGATCTTCGCGGTGAGCGTGATCCGATCACCGTGACGCAGGAACCGCGGCAGGTTGGGCACCACCATCAACGGCTTGCTGGTGGTGGTCTGCTTGGTGAACCGGGCGATCTCCAACTCCTTGGTGTGCGCCAGACCCATCACCTTCCACCGCGTCAGCGCATCGGGGGTGGTGAAGCGCAGCACGACACTGCCATCGCGGTCGGTGAGCAGATCGGGTAGGAAGAAGGCCGTTTCGCGGAAGT
>DAOORM010000379.1:0-2688 GCA_035389265.1 Flavobacteriales bacterium
TTTCCGTCCAACCCCCACCTACCACGCTACTTGCCGCGCGGTTGAAATCATCCAGCAGCTGCTGGGCTTGTAGGGAGAGGGATACCAGCCCGAACAGAACCGAAAGGAAGATGGCACGTGTGGTGCTACCCATGGTCATGTTCTGGTCATTCGAGGTGCCCGCTTCGGTGCCGACACCATCAATGGGCAAAGATCGTACGATCCGGGATACGAACAACCGGCTGTTGATGACTTCGCTGGCGCCGTTCATCGTTCTGGTTAGGTGCCTCTCCCTTACCGCTCTTGTTGATTAGACGTACCGGAGCCCCCCTACGATGCCTCTGGCAAGGATCGGTTTTCCACGATCGATCGCGCATGGCAACCCATGCCGACCGTAGCCGTGGCGAGGGCTACTTTTAGCCCCCCGGGCAGATCAATCCTGGGAAGCTCCACGTTGCCGCGCTCCATCCTCATCCTTGATCATGGCTCTCAGTATACCCAGCTCATTGCCAGGCGGGTACGTGAGCTGAACGTGTACTGTGAGATCCACCCGTTCTCCAAGGCCCAGCAGTACATCAACGACCCCGATATCGCCGGGGTCATCCTCAGCGGCAGCCCCAGCAGCGTACACGAGCCGAACGCTCCCGATACGGACCTGAACGGCTTCTTGGGTCGCCTGCCGATCCTGGCCGTCTGTTATGGCGCCCAGTTGCTGGCCAAACGGGCCGGAGCACCGGTGGAACGCAGTAAAGTGCGGGAATATGGCCGGGCCCACCTCAGTACTATCGTTCAGAACGAACTGTTCGACGGCATCGAGGCCGGCACCCAGGTCTGGATGAGCCATGGCGACACCATCACCGCGCCCAGCGAGGCCATGGAGGTGATCGCCAGCACCCCCGAGGTGGCCGTGGCGGCCTACAAGCTCATCGGAACGCCCACCTACGCGGTCCAGTTCCATCCCGAGGTGTACCACAGCACCGATGGCCTTCAGCTGCTGCACAACTTCGTCATCGGCATCTGCGGCTGCGAAGGCGATTGGACACCCCATGGTTTCGTGGAAAGCACCGTGGCCAGCTTGCAACGCCAGCTCGGCGAAGATCAAGTGGTGCTGGCCTTGAGCGGTGGTGTGGACAGTTCGGTGGCCGCACTCTTGCTGGATAGGGCCATCGGCGACAGGCTCCATTGCATCTTCGTGGACAATGGCCTGCTGCGGAAGGACGAATATGCTCGGGTCCTCGAGAGCTACCGCCATTTGGGACTGAACATCACCGGGGTGGATGCGCGGAGCGAGTTCTATGCTGCTTTGAAAGGCCTGGAGGAACCCGAGGCCAAACGCAAGGCCATCGGCCGGACCTTCATCGAGGTGTTCGACCGGGAGGCGCACCGGATCAAGGACGTCAAGTGGTTGGGCCAAGGCACCATCTACCCCGATGTGATCGAGAGCGTGAGCGTGAACGGTCCGAGCGTCACCATCAAGAGCCACCACAACGTAGGCGGACTGCCCGAACGCATGAACCTGAAGGTGGTGGAGCCCTTGCGTCTGCTCTTCAAGGACGAGGTGCGCCGTGTGGGGCGGGAGATGAACTTGGATCCAAATATCCTCGGAAGGCACCCCTTCCCTGGCCCGGGACTGGCCATCCGCATCTTGGGCGAGATCACCCCGGAGAAGGTCGCCTTGCTGCAGGAGGTGGACCACATCTTCATCCAAGGCCTACGCGAAGAGGGTTTGTACGACCAGGTGTGGCAGGCGGGCGCCATCCTGCTTCCCGTGCGTAGCGTGGGTGTGATGGGCGATGAGCGCACGTACGAGAACGCCGTGGCCCTGCGCGCGGTGAGCAGCACCGATGGCATGACCGCCGACTGGTGCCACTTGCCCTACGAATTCCTGGCACGGATCTCGAACAGCATCATCAATCGTGTGCACGGCGTCAACCGCGTCGTGTACGACATCAGTTCCAAACCACCGGCCACCATCGAATGGGAGTGAGCATCCGTGTTCTCGCCTTCCTCTTCTGTGCCTGCCAAACCTTGGCTTCCACGGCACAGGAACAGCGCATCCTCAATGGCCGCAAGTACGCGGTGCATGTGGTGGAAGCCGGTCAAACGTTGTTCGGGATCGCGCGTGCCAAAGCGGTGCCGGTGGATGTGTTGCTCGCGTCGAACCCTTCCGCGCAGGACGGTCTCAGCATCGGTGAGGAGGTCCTCATCCCGCTGGATGCCGTGGTGAAGAAGGAGTTGAAGTCAGCTCCGGTGCTGAGGAACGACGGCGAACTGGTTCATGTGGTCCGGAAGAAGGAAACGCTCTTCGGGATCTCCCGCCAATACAACATCGACATCAACCTGCTGCTCGAGCGCAACCCGGAAGGATTGACCCTGAAGGAAGGGATGGAGTTGGTGATCCCTGTGGCGCACGTGGGTGGGGCTCCTCCGAAAGCGCTGGTACCGGCAGCCCCCGGCACCGGCAGCGACCACATCGTGCAGCCTGGCGAGACACTGTTCGGTCTCGGCAAGCGCTATGGCGTGGACCCGGAAACGATCCGTGCCGCCAACGGTGGATTGCCGGAAGGCTTGAAGACGGGCGCCTCGATCATCATCCCCAGCGCGGTGGAAGCGGAGAGCCCGAAGCCCGTGGTGCGGATCAAAGAGCACATGCGGTACAAGGTGGCCATGCTGCTGCCATTCTCCATCCAACGCAATGATAGTGTCCTG
>DAOORM010000380.1:0-2678 GCA_035389265.1 Flavobacteriales bacterium
CAACTTGCCCTGGTCGCCGGCCATGCCGAAGACCCCTTCGGTCATTACGAGGATGCCGCCGCCGGTGTTCTCGGTGATCCTGCGCGCATGTTCGAGCTGCTTCTCGAAGCTCTCCATGTCATTGTGCTTGAACACGAAGCGTTTGCCATGGTGCAGGCGGGCGCCGTCGATCATGCAGGCGTGGCACTCGCTATCGTACACCAGTACGTCGTGGCGGGAGAGGAGGGCCTCGATGGCGCTCATGCAGCCCTGGTACCCGTAGTTGAGCAGGAAGGTGTCCTCCTTGCCCATGAAGTCGCTCAACGCGTCCTCCAGTTGCTCGTGGTACTTGGTCTGGCCGCTCATCATGCGAGCGCCCATGGGATACGCCATGCCCCATTCGGCCGCCGCTTCGGCGTCCACCTGTCGCACATCGGGGTGGTTGGCCAGGCCTAGGTAATTGTTCAGACTCCAAACGAGTACTTCTTTGCCGCGGAAGGTCATGTGCGCACCGAGCGGTCCTTCCAACTTGGGGAAGCTGAAGTACCCGTGGCTGTTCTTGGCTTGACGGCCGATGTGACCGAGGTCTTTGCGGAGCTTATCGAAGATGTCGTTCATGGCAAGTCGCCGAAGCCTCGGCGAAGGCGCTTGGTTAGTGGTTTGTCGAATGGCGCCGGATCCAGGGCGCTTGGTTCGTGGTGGACGTTAACGCCCAAGATAACTCGGGCATAACGCTTGGCAAAGGTAACCGCCGCCACATACTGTGGATGAACAGAGCACCGTTGATGGACCGTCCCGACCGAAGCCCCAAGGAAGTTACCTTTGCCGCCCTTCGGCCTGCTGGCCCCTCCATGACCGCCTTGCGTTCGTTCCTCCCCTTGTTGTTGATCGCCGTGCTCCTGAGCGCGTGCAGCGAATTCAACAAAGCGTTGAAAGCTCCTGGGGATCAAGAAGGTATAGCCTACAAGTTGGAGGTGGCCGAGAAGATGATGGCCAAGGAGAGCTGGGATCGCGCCATCCCCTTGCTGGAGGAGCTCATCGTGCTTACCCGTGGCAGCCAGCTGAGCGAGAAGGTGAATTACCTCCATGCCAAGAGCACCTATGGCATGAAGGACTTTACGCTGGCGGCCTACTACCTGGCCAATTTCACGCGCACCTTCCCCACGAGCCAGTACGCCGAGGAGTGCGCCTTCCTGAGTGCCTATTGCCAGTACATGAACAGCCCGAACTACGAGCTGGACCAGACCGAGACCCGAAACGCCATGGACCAGATGCAGCTGTTCCTGGTACGCTACCCGGAAAGCAGCCGGCGCGACAGTTGCAACGCCCTCATCGATGCCATGCGCATAAAGCTGGAAGTGAAGGACTTTCATGCCGCCAATCAGTACTACCATATGCGGAATTACCAGGCTGCAGGGGTGGCCTTCCGCAACTTCAACCGCCAGTGGCCCAATAGTAAGTACCGCGAAGACGCCATGTACTTCACCCTCCAGAGCGACTACTACCTGGCCATGAACAGCGTGGAAGCCAAGAAGTTGGAACGGCTGCAAGAAGCTATCCGCTCTTACCTTAACTTCGCCGACGCATTCCCGCAGAGCGTTCTGCTGGAAGAGGCCGGTAAACTGCACCAGACACTCGAAGCGTCACTCGCTTCGGCCCCTACGAGCAACCCATGATGATGAAGAATTCCAACGCCGCCAAGACCACCATCACCCGGGATGTGTCCAAGCTGGACCATGAGACCGGTAACGTCTACGAGACCGTGGCCATGCTCGGCAAGCGCGCCAACCAGATCAGCGTGGTCATCAAGGAGGAACTCAGCGCCAAATTGGAGGAGTTCGCCGTGAACGGTGAGAACCTCGAAGAGGTCTACGAGAACCGCGAGCAGATCGAAGTGAGCAAACACTACGAGCGCATGCCGAAGCCGGGCGCACTGGCTATCCAGGAGCTGATGGACGGCAAACTTTACTTCCGCCGCGCCGCCGTGGAAGAGAAGCCGACAGGCAAGGCTTGATCCATACACGCGATCCCCATCCGGTGGAACGCAGACTCAATCGCAAGGTGCTGCTCGGTGTTTCGGGCAGCATCGCTGCTTTTAAGGCAGCAGCTCTGGTGCGCGAATTGGTGAAGGCCGGCGCCGAGGTCCAAGTGGTGATGACCCGCTCGGCGCACGACTTCGTAACGCCACTCACCCTGGCCACCTTAAGCGGCCGACCCGTGCTCACCGAACTGATCTCCGGTGAAGGCACCTGGAACGATCATGTACACTTGGCACGCTGGGCGGATGTCATGCTCATCGCCCCATTGAGCGCCAACACGCTGAGCAAACTCGCCCAAGGGCAGTGCGACAACCTGTTGCTGGCCTGTTACCTCAGTGCCACCTGCCCGGTATACGTGGCCCCCGCCATGGACCTGGAGATGTTCCGCGACGCCAGTACGCACTCGAACCTGGAGCTGCTGAAGGCGCGCGGGGTGCGGCAGATCGGGCCCGAGAGCGGTGAACTGGCCAGTGGACTGAGCGGAGAGGGGCGCATGAGCGAACCGGACGCCATCGTCGCACGACTGCATGCGGACCTGGTTGGGGCTAGCAAACTCAATGGCAAGCGGATCCTCGTAAGTGCCGGAGGTACGCAAGAAGCCATCGATCCCGTGCGCTACATCGGCAACCGATCCTCGGGGAAGATGGGTTTCGCCTTGGC
>DAOORM010000381.1:0-2674 GCA_035389265.1 Flavobacteriales bacterium
CACGGATCGTCCGGCACGCGCATCGCACCGGTTCCACACCTTTGCCGAGCTTACGCCGTTCGCCACATGAAGAAGAGCCTCCTCCTGCTGGCGCTTTGCGTTTTCACCGTCGCCAAGGCGCAGCACGATCGCATCAACACCCGCGGCTCCATCGGCTGGTTCAACTACTTCGGCACGGTGAAGCTCTCGGAAAAATGGGGGCTGCACACCGAGTACCAATGGCGCCGCGATCAGGTGGTAGCGGGTTGGCAACAGAGCCTGCTGCGTGTGGGCATCAACCACCAACTGACACCTTCGGTCTTGCTGCGCGGCGGCTATGGATGGATCGAGACCTACCCCTATGGCGAACTGCCGATCAATGGCCTTGGTCGTGCGTTCACCGAGCATCGGCTCTTCCAGATGGCCCAGCTCACCAGCCGAGAAGGGCGACTGGAATTCGCGCACCGCTTCATGCTGGAGCAACGCTTCGTAGGACGCTACAGCCGCAGCGACCTGGACCGGGAAGATGAGTACCCGCTCCTCCACCGTGCACGTTACATGCTGCGCCTACAGTTGCCGCTGAAAGGGCCAATGGTGGTGGACCATAGCACGTATGTGGCCGTGTACAACGAATTGTTCATCGGCTTCGGCCACCAGGTGAACGCCAATGTCTTCGACCAGAACCGCTTCGGCGCCTTGATCGGTCATCGCTTCAGCCCCTTGCTCCGCATCGAAGGAGGTTACTTGAACCAGGTGCTGCAATTCGGCCGCGAGATCCAAGGCCGAAACGTGTTCCAATACAACCAAGGGATCATCCTTAACGCATTGTTCACCTTCGCCAAGGAAGCACCGCGCCTGCCGCAGTAAGCTTCTCGACGTGTTGAAGGTGATGACGGTTCCACGTCAACGCAGCGTGCGCTACCCACCCGGCACCATTGAAACCCGAGCCGGAAAGGGCCTGCCACGCCGCTCGACCGTGACGATGAGCACAGCCAGCGTGATGGGGCCGTGATCACCGGTCCTGATCCACCAGCTCCGGGTAGAAGTCACGCACCGAATGCGTGTAGTACGTGTTGTTCCACCGGATCATGCGTTGGAAGGTGGCCGGACGGTCGGCTCCGATGGGGTGAAGCGTCAGCTGCTTCTTGTTCCCCACCACGCGGTCCCACAAGGTGATGGACTGCCGATCGATGGTGACGTAGAAGTAGTACAGGTAAGGTCCGATCCAGCGCACATAGTCCGCCAGACCGATGGTACCACTGGGGTTCACCAGTTCGATGGGTTCCTGCTCCGCGATGGCGCGCTGCAGCTCCACCGCGTTCAACGGCACACCACCGCGCAACACCATCACGTTGTACTGCGGATCGAGGAAGACCCACTTGCGTTGATCAGGCAGGTACACTTCGTTCACCGCATGCCCGCCACCAGAGCGCACCTCGGCGATGTCGCGCGTCATCAGCCCCAGCCCGCGCACCCGAAAGCCCAACGCGGCCAGGCACGCGGAGGTGACCACGCTGTACTCCACACAACGGAAGCGCTGCCCCTGCTCCGCAGCCCGGAGGATCTCCAACGCGTCCGAGGTGCCCGCCGCGTTCTCCCCATCATGCGCCCAGCGGCCCTGCACCCAGTTCTGCACCGCCAGCAAGGTCTCCAGGTCGGTGGCGCTATCCTTCACCAGGGTATCCAACGCATACGCCTCGCGCAGCGCCACCAGATGCGCTTCATCGCTCACGTCCGGGTAGTTGAGGGCATACCCATCCTGACCCACCGTGTCGAATGCCAACCGCAGGATCGTGGGGTCGATGGACTCCTTGCCGTGGTCGATCAAACCGCCCAAACGGGGCGACATCCAGAAGGCGTAACCGAGCACGATCAGCACCAGCGCACCGAACACCTTCAAGATCCGCTTTACCATGTGGTTCGCTCGTGGATAAGCCACCGAGCACCGGCAAGGTACAAGGCGCGACCCGTTCATTCACCCTAACCCAGCACCACCATCAACACCGATACCAAGGTGAGTTGGATGGCAAAGACGATGAGGCCGAAGCCCAAGCCCTTGCGGCCCGAGCGGAAGAGCTGCGCGAAGCTCACCTTGAGACCGATGGCCGCCAGCGCGATGGTGAGCGCCAACTTGCCCGCCAGGTCCATGGCATCGGTGAACGCAGACGGAACCGGCACGAACGAGGTGAAGACCGTGATGGCGATGAAGCCCCAGAGGTACCACGGCAACCGAAGGTGCTCACGCCAGCCTTGGGCCTCGCCGCGGTTCACCAGGTAGTTGAAGAGGATCAGCGCCGGACTGAGCAGGGCCACGCGTGCCAACTTGATGGTGGTGGCCGCTTCGCCTGCGGCATCGCTCACCGAATACCCCGCGCCCACCACGTTGCCCACGCTGTGCAAGGTGCCGCCGATGAGCAGACCCAACTGCGTGGTGGAGAGGTCGAACTTCACGAGCACCAGCGGCAACAAGATCATGCCCACGCTACCGAAGAGGTTCACCACGGCCATGGCGATGCCCACATCTTCCTTGTCCTTGGCCACGCGCGGCGCCAGCGCGGCGATGGCGCTACTGCCGCAGATGGCCGTGCCGAAGCCCACCAGCCAGCCCGTGCTGCCCGGGCATTTCACGCGGCGCGCCAGGTGGAAGGTGATCAGCACCATGCTCAGCACCATCACCACCACCACGGTGAAGGAC
>DAOORM010000382.1:0-2672 GCA_035389265.1 Flavobacteriales bacterium
GGGCGGTGCATAGATGTCGCGCCCCACGAGGATCGACGCGCTTTGCGGATCGTGGAAGTCGTCGAACTTCACGAGGATATCACGGCCCTTGTCGTGGAGCTGGGTGAAGAAGAATGGCACCTTCTGCCCTTCGATATCCACGAACAGCGATCCGGCGTGGACCAGGTCCTCCAACTCGCAATCCTCTAGGTGCACGGTGAGCTCACCGCGGTGGCCCCAAGGCTTGCCCAGCTTGCCGATGCGATGGAGGCTGTCCAGATCCATGGGGGCAAATTACATCCGCGGGGACCGAAAAGAAGAAACCCGCACACCTTGCGGCACGCGGGTTCCTTGTGGTGGTACTTGAATTACTCGGCAGCGGCTTCAGCAGGCGCTTCGCCTTCGGCAGGAGCTTCAGCGGCAGGTGCCTCCACCGCAGCAGCAGCGGCCAATTTGGCGCTGAGTGCAGCGGCTTTCTCGGCAGCCTTCTTGTTCTCGGCATCGATGCGGGCCTTCTGAGCGGCATCGGCACCTTGAGCAAGCTTGCTCTTCTTGCCTTCGATCTTCAGGGACTTCTCGTTCTTCCAGATGTCGAAGCGACGATCGGCTTCGGCCTGGTCGAAGGCACCCTTCTTCACGCCGCCAGCGAGGTGGTTCTTGTAGACCACACCGGTGTAGCTGAGGATGGCACGGCAGGTATCGCTGGGCTGGGCACCTTTCTGGAGCCAGCTGAGCGCCTTCTCATCGTTGATCTCGATGAACGCGGGGTTCTGGTTGGGATCGTAAGCGCCGATCCGTTCGATGTACTTTCCGTCGCGGGGTGCGCGGGAATCGGCCACCACCAAGTGGTAATACGGCCGGCCTTTCTTGCCCTTTCTCTGAAGGCGGATGCGAGTTGGCATGTCGCGGTTTGTGTTTAGGTCCCGGAATTGGGGGTGCAAATGTGGGGGGAATTCCTGAGAAATGCAAATGCGGCCATTCGCCTTTAGCTACTGGCCGCTAGCTACTTATCGACCCACCACCTGCTCATCGGATGCCGGTAGGGCGTAACACTGCAACTTTACGGCATGCGTTCACTTCCGATCCTTCTGCTCCTCTCTGCGAACGTCTCGGCGCAGCAGCGCGTGTTGCCTTCGATCATTCCGGCGCCGGTGGAGATGCGGTTGACTGAAGGATCGATCGACCTGCAATGTCCTTTCCTCGTCGAAGGAGGTAAGCCAGTGGAAACGGGTCTGGTCGAGCTGATCCGTGCGGACGTCGACCGTTCCGTTACGACAAGCTTTCAAGAGTGTATGGAGCCCAATGTGGTATCCCTGGCCTTGATCCAGCCGGACACTCTTCTTCCCGTGGAATGGTATTCCCTGTCCGTCACACCAAAGACGATCACCATCAACGCCGTGCATGAGGCCGGGCTTTTCCGCGGCTCCCGCACCCTGATCCAACTCCTGGAGCAAGGCCGCACGACCGGTTCCCTCCCCTGCCTCACCATCACCGACTACCCACGTTTCCCTTGGCGTGGCATGCACTTGGATCCGTGCCGCCACTTCTGGTCCGTGGAGTTCACCAAGAAGTACATCGACCTGCTGGCGCGGTACAAGATGAACAGCTTCCACTGGCACCTGACGGATGACCAGGGCTGGCGGATCGAGATCAAGAAATACCCGGAGCTCACCGCGGTGGGTGCCTGGCGGAAGGGCAGTCAGGTAGGACCGTACAGCCGGCGGGAATACGACAGCATTCCCTACGGCGGCTTCTACACGCAGGACGAGATCCGCGAGGTGGTGGCCTATGCGGCGGCGCGGCACATCAACGTGGTGCCCGAGATCGAGATGCCGGGCCATGCGCTGGCGGCCTTGGCGGCGTACCCACACTTGGGTTGCACGGGCGGCCCTTATGAAGTGAGCAAAGGCTGGGGTGTGTTCGAGGATGTGTTCTGCGCGGGCAACGACAGCACCTTCGCCATGTTGGAAGACGTGCTGACCGAGGTGATGGAACTCTTCCCGAGCGAGATGATCCACATCGGTGGCGACGAATGCCCCAAGGAAGCATGGAAGAAATGTGCGAAATGCCAGGCCCGGAAGAATGCGCACGGATTGAAGGATGAACATGAATTACAGAGCTACTTCATCCAGCGCATCGAGAAATTCGTGAACAGCAAGGGCCGCAAGATCATCGGCTGGGACGAGATCCTCGAGGGCGGCCTGGCACCCAACGCTGCGGTGATGAGTTGGCAGGGCATTGAAGGCGGGATCGCCGCGGCCCGCAGTGGGCACTACGCGGTGATGAGCCCCGGCAGTCACTGCTACTTCGACCACTACCAGGGCGATCCGGCGAACGAGCCGTTGGCCATTGGCGGGTTTACCACGGTGCAGAAGGTGTACAGCTATGAGCCCATCCCCGCCGAATTGAAGCCGGAAGAGCACAAGTACATCCTAGGTGCGCAGGGCAACGTGTGGACCGAGTACATCCTCACACCCGAACACGTGGAATACATGGCCGTGCCGCGTATGCTGGCCTTGGCGGAAGTACTGTGGACGCCGAAGGAGAAGCGCAATGAGGCGGACTTCTTGAGCCGGCTGGAGAATGAGTTCCCGAAGCTGGACGCGATGAAGGTGAACGCGAGTAAGAGTCTTTATCAAGTCTCCTTACTTCCACGTCCAGGCAAGATCGCTGGTACCATTGAAGTACAGGTA
>DAOORM010000383.1:0-2664 GCA_035389265.1 Flavobacteriales bacterium
GTCCTTCAGGCCGGTTATCAACACCATGTGATCGGTGGTGGTGGAGATGGTGAGCGCGGTACCTGTTGCGTGCTCTGGAACACCTACTTCTTCGGATCGGAGTTTGACCACCCAAAAATCGATATTCCCAAGATTTGCGGTGAGGTCCCCATCTGTGGAGTTGCTCCTGCCGACCGCCAGCAGTCCTCCATTTTCGTCCACGACGACACTGCGGAACTCATCATCATTCGATCCGCCAAATGTTCTTTGCCAGTTCAGTTCAAGGGATGCGTTTAGCGACAGTACCCAAGCATCTTCCGCTCCTTGATGTTGTGTGACTTGACCATCGATGGATCCGGTCAAGCCGACGCAGAAGAGATCACCATTGTTCGCAGCGACGATATCCCGCGGTGCATCACGACCACTTCCACCAAAAGAGGCACTCGTTATAACGTTTCCAAGTGTATCCAAAGCAATGACCCAGATGTCGTTATCACCCCACGTTTGCATGATCTGACCTGCGGTGGAGTTGGTGTACCCGGTGACATGGAGTTGGTCGGAAGGCCCGTAGCACAGGGCAAGTGCTTGACTCGCTCCATTCGACTGGAGGATCCGTTGCCACTGGATGTTCATTTGGTCATCGACAGCAAGGATCCAGATGCTGTGCTGGCCGGAATTGCCGACGACGTCGCCGTCCACCGAACTGGCAGAGCCACACATAACGATCAGCCCTTCCGGGGTTACGGTCATATCGTTTCCATCTTCCGTAAGTGCGCCACCGTAGCACCGCTGTTGGATCAGATCGCCATTGGAAGCGATGCGAACAAGATAGTAGTCGGACAAAGGGCCATGGTATCCCGGGATCTCGTCGGAATTGGTAGCACCGAAGGCCATGTAAGAACCGTCACTCATTCGTTGGATGGAGAAGGCATACTCATCACCGGAACCACCAAAGGTTCGTTCCCATTCAATGTTGCCCGCACCACTGAGCTTGATCACCCACATGTCCCTATTGCCTAAAGAGGCGATCACATCGCCATCGTTGGAACGCGTTTCTCCCAGGATCAAGTAACCCCCATCGGGCGTACTCAAAAGATCGCGGCCTTCGTCGAACGCACTGCCACCAATACAGCGCTGCCATACGAGTGAACCCGTGCTGCTGACCAGTGCTACCCAAATGTCCAATTGACCATGTTGACCGGTTACTTGACCATCGATTGACCGGCTTGATCCTACGACCAGGTGATCACCGGTCGAGGTGATCACGGAACGCAACCCGATATCCATATTACTGCCTCCCAAATTCACCTGCCAATCAATGGCAGGTTGAGCATGGAGGAACATAGGAACAAGGCCGACCAAAATCGAGCTCGATCGGAAAATGTCCATCGTGGTCTTTGTTTGAGGGATCGTTCGTAACACAAAACGCCTGAGCCGCCGCAGGGCCTCCGCCTCGGGACCCTGCGCATTCGAAGCCGAACGCTCAAGCGAACTACTGGCAGATCGCTTCATCCTGCAACGCCAAGGTATGCACCAAAATTGCCATTTACCACCCCCCCAAACGCACAAGGCCCCGCAGCACATGCTGCAGGGCCTTTTCATCCAGAAAAGCGCGTTGTTAAGGGTGCGCGTAGATCAAATGGGGGCGGTAGGCGAGGGGCGTGCCGCGTACCATGCGGGTGCCCACGATGCTGGGGCGGTAGCGGCGGCCGATCAGGTGGGCGTGGGCGGGCAGGTGGCCCACGGGCAGGTGCAGGTAGGGTTGCAGCGGCAGCAGCCAGCGTTGCAGCTCCAGCCCCACGGCGGGGCTGTCGGCCACGATGAGGCCGTGGCCCAGCAGCGGCAGCAGGAACCCGCGCACCTGCGTGCCCTCGGCGTACACGCTGCCCAGGTAGAGGTGCTCGCGCAACAGCGTGCTGCGGTCCTCGCCGGTGGCCTGCTGGTCCAGCCGCAACACGGCCAGGCCATGTTCCGGGGCCAGGTCCACCACTTCGGCGCGGGTGGCTTCCAGGAAGTGGCCGTGGGTATAGTGCAGCAGGCTGCCGGTCTCTTCGAAGCCGCAGGCGGTGTAGGGCGCCTCGGCACCCGGCGGGGCGATGGCCACTTGGCTGTGGGCGCCGTGGGCCTCCATCCATTCCACCAGCGCGGCCAGCAAGGCGGGGGCCACCTCGGTGGTGTGCGGTGCGGTGTGCAGGTGGCGCACCCAGCCGCTGCGGCCGTGGACCAGGCCGCAGGCATGGCCCAGCAACTGCGCACCCTGCTCGGCCTTCAGGGCCTGTGCATAGGGGGTGTGCAGGTGCCACAGCAGGCGACCCCGACAACCGGTGTCGGTGGGGTCCAGCGCGCAGGCGGCGGCGAGGTCCGCGGCCGTGAGCGGGGCGATGTGGAGGGGGGCGTTCATGGGTTCGTTGGGATGCACCATGCCCCGACGTACGTCCCGGAGAAGGTGCCGGGCGCACGTCGGGGGCATGTGTGAGGGTGCAGCTTAGGCGGCTGTTGCGCTCGCGGCCTCGCTGGGGATGCTCTCGCCGGCCACACCTTCAGCCACCACACGGAAGCTGTAGGTCTTGAACCGATCCAAGCCATCCACCACCAGGCGCACCTTGCCCGTGAGGGCGATCAGTTCCCAGCCGGTCTCCGAGCTGGGGTCGCCGGTGGTCTGGTACACCTTGTAGATGCGGCGTC
>DAOORM010000384.1:0-2663 GCA_035389265.1 Flavobacteriales bacterium
GCTCATTCCCGCCAACGGCCTCGTCTCAGTCATTGTTCCGAATGCGTGGCTGAACAACCTCTTCCTTGCTGATGTCCGCAAGCACTTGCTCTCGAACTGTCATTTCGATGAAGTGGTGACTATGCCTGAGAATACGTTCGAGCAAGCTGGCGTGGATACAGTTATCGTCTCGTACTCCAAGACTAGAGCGAAGAAATCGACCCGACTCGTTGATTGCCGAGAAGGGCAGTTCTACTTGAGAGGAACCGCAGATCAAGATGAATGGTTGAGGAGCGAGAACTCAATGATCAATGTCTTCACGAGCGATATCGTACACCGCCTCTTGACCAAGGTGCAGAAGAGTTCTGTCCCGCTCGAATCGTTCACCGACATTGCGCGTGGAGTTGGCGTATATCACAAGCGGGTTGGTCACACTCCTGAGATCATTGCCGCTGATCCTTACCAAGCTGAAGTGAAAAAGGACGATACATTCGTTCCATACCTGCGTGGCAAGAATGTCAAATCCTGGAGTGTCGAATGGAATGGCGATAGCTTTATCAGTTACGGCAAGTGGCTAGCCGAACCGAGAGAGCCTAAGTACTTCATAGGGTCGCGGATCGTGTTGCGACAGATTCCGGCGGAGAGACTTGTCGCGACGATCATTGATGAGCAATTCATCACCGACCAATCGGTCTTCATTGCTAAGTTCAATCCTGACCAGCCCGCGCTAAGTAGGCATGGTGTACTTGCAGCGATCAGCTCATCCCTTCTGTCCTTCTATTTCCGCTACTCAAGCTCAGAGTTCGATCGGCTGTTTCCGAAGCTCAAACTCCAGCACTTCAAATCACTGCCAATTGCAAGGCAAATCATCACGGGGCATCCTCAGCTTGAAACTCTTGGCAGGGACCGTTTGGGCGCTTCACAGCAGCTACAGAATGTGTCTTCAAGCTTCCTCACCCTCCTCCGCACCAAGTACACACTCCTCACGCTAAGCCGCGCCCTGGAGAACTGGCCGAGCCTGGATTTCAAAGGCTTCTTGAAAGAGCTGAAGAAGGCGCTCGCCTCCGCTAAAGCTTCGGACGGAGCGAAGAAGGAGCAACTGAGCTTGGCGGAAGAGGCGGAGTGGCTGAGCTACTTCACCGCTGAGCAGGCCAAGGCGCAGGCCTTGCAGGCGCAGATCGCGAAGACGGACAAGGAGATCGATGCGCTGGTGTACCAGTTGTATGGGTTGACGAAGGAGGAGGTGAAGGTGGTGGAGGGGAAGGGGTGATCAGAGGATCAGCGAATGCGATGATCAGATAATTGGAAGGACAACGGCGAAGTCAAAGACACAACAGGTAGGCCACCTTCGAAATCGTGAAAAGAGGCGATGTGTGAGCTGCGGAGTTGTGGCAATGCGAGCCGACATGCACACCCTTCCAGTCGGTCAGCCACCAACGTGCCGCAAACATACCGGCTACCTTTAGGGCCACACACCCACCCCATGAACACCACCGCGTTCGACCCCAAGCAGCACTGGGAGAATATCTACACGAAAAAAGGCCCGCAGGACGTGAGCTGGTTCCAAGCCATGCCCAAGGTCTCACTGGACCTTTTCACGGAGTACCGTGTGCCGATGGATGCGCGCATCATCGACGTGGGCGGTGGTGATAGCCTGTTGGTGGACCACTTGCTTGAGCGGGGCTTCAGGAACGTATCGGTGTTGGACATCAGTGGCACATCGTTGGCGAAGGCGCGGCAGCGGCTGGGCGCTAATGGCTCCTCGGTGCAGTGGATCGAGAGCGACGCCACCACCTTCAGTGCGCCGGCACCCTTCGATGTATGGCATGATCGTGCGGTGTTCCACTTCCTGACCACCGATGCGGAGGTGGACCGCTATTTGGAGCGCCTTTCCGAACTGCTCAAGCCCGGCGGCTTGTTGATCTTGGGTACTTTCAGCGAGAACGGTCCGGAGAAATGCAGTGGCATACCGGTACATCGCTACAGCGAAGCCGAAATGGTGGCGCGGCTACAGAAGGTGTGTGACCGCATCAAATGTTTCCACGTGGACCACGTGACGCCCTTCGATACGGTGCAGAATTTTCTGTTCTGCGCATTCCGGAAGGCGGCTTTCTGAGGGAGGAGAACGCCGCCACTTAGCGTTCCTGAACCGGGGATGCTCGACGTGCTGAGGCTGGTTTCCCCAAAGACTTTTCAGCATCGCTTGAGTACCTGACCGGGCCCACGACGTGTAGTGGGGCCTGTGCCGAAGACCTTGGTGGTTCTACAATTTCACCAAGCGGTGAATGCTCACACCGTGCGCCGTGTGCAGGACCAGCGGGTACACACCGGGGGGATAGGCGGAAAGGTCCACGGTGGACCGGTCACCGGTAACGGTACCCACCAACAGTGTGCGCCCGTGGATATCGTTCAATTGCAGGTGGAGCGGCCCTGCGTGCGTGGTCCGCACGTCCACGGCACCGTGGCTCGGGTTGGGGCCTACGGTGATCGCCGGGTCTTGCACAGCGCCCACCCCAGCGCCCACCGCCAGCCAGCCTAGCGCTTAAGAGGTCGAACCGGTCGCGTCAAGATGGCCCCCTGAACGCTTCGGATGCCGATCCCAACGCGTCAGGATGGCCCCCTGAACGCTTCGGATGCCGATCCACACCGATTGGTCCAGCCGCATAACGGCTAAGGGGCGGTCA
>DAOORM010000385.1:0-2638 GCA_035389265.1 Flavobacteriales bacterium
TCGGTGTGGGGGGGCATGCGGCGCAGAAAAATAAAGCACTGCGCGCAGACGGACGCAACAGCCAGCGGTTGTTCTGCCAAAGTCGCGGAACAGCTTCGTGAACTAGCGAACTACACTTGGCATCCATGACCTACACACTGTGAGCGCCCATCGAACGAACACGTTCACTGCTGCACAACCGGAGGTGAGGTCAGTTGAGGGATTGTACTGAAGATCCGTTCTGCGTGTACCCCGGCTCATCTTCTCACTTCGCAAAGCCTCCGTTCGAGACCTGTCGGGTCGCGTACTCGGCAATTGCCGGCCTAGTCGGAGCCAACCTCTTCGGCGCTGCGGGGTCCTCCTCGTCGGTCATCTCGCGGATCATGGTCACTTGGCCCTGCCTCAGCCGGGCTTCCGCTGCGCCCGCTGACGCAGCATTCGTTCTAAAGTAAAAATAGATGACCAAATGCAGTTACGGGTTCAATGGCATGCGTTCGTTAGAGCACGTAGAATAAGCCCGGCGGGATCATGCCGATACCTTTGTACCGAATGAAGCTCACTATCCGCAACATGGTCTGTGACCGTTGCAGAACGGCCGTGCACCGCGTGCTGGAGGCGCAGGGCCTGCCGGTGCAGCGCATCGAGTTGGGGGAGGTGGAACTGCAGCACGAGGTGGCGGACAGCGAGCGAGAGGCCTTACGCGTGGCCTTGCAGAAGGAGGGCTTCGACCTGGTGGACGACCGCGAAGCGGTGATCATCGCCCGCATCAAGGTGGCGATCGTGAAGTTGGTGCACCACGATGGTGAGCTGAAGGGACGTGTGAAGTTGGGTGAACACTTGAGCGCGCTACTGCACAAGGAATACTCTGGCCTCTCGGCGCTCTTCACACAGGTGGAGGGCATCACCATCGAGCAGTACTTCCTGCTGCAGCGTCTGGAACGCGTAAAGGAGCTCATCAAGTACGGGGAGCTGACCATGAGCGAGATCGCGGACCGCGTGGGTTTCAGCAGCGTGGCGCACCTGAGCACGCAGTTCAAAAAACTCACCGGCATGACACCCACTGCCTTCAAGGAGATCGGTGGTGGTCGGCTGCCTTTGGACCACGTGGGCTGAAGATGATGTAACGCTTATCGGCGAGGATGTAAGAGCTTCAGTGCTGTGTCGCACGTGCTTTGTACCGTCAAACACGAACGACCATGGACAAGACGACCATCACCCTCCCACTGCTGGATGTGCACAGCCCCCACTGCGCCCTGCGCGTGGAGAAGGCCATCCGCACCATACCTGTGATCACGGCCGTTGATGTGGACAGCGATGCCCATGTGGCACACCTCACCAGCAGCGAGCCAGCGCAGGCTGTGAAGGAGGCGGTGGCCGCCGTCCGCCAGGCGGGCTACCAAGTGGATACCGACCAGCGCCACTTCAGTACCACGGGCATCACTTGCGGCGGGTGCGCAAAGAGCGTGACCACCGTCCTCAGCGCATTGCCCGGCGTGCTGGCCGTGGACGTGGACGTGCCGAACAACACGGCGACCGTGGAAGTGGTGAAAGGAACTGTGTCTGACGAATCGCTGGCGGCGGCATTGATGCCCACGAGCTATCGCCTGTTGCCCCAGGACGTTTAGAACACCAACGCCATGAGCACTGAGAAAAGCACCCTGGTATTGCCCGTGGAGAACATGGACAGCGAGCACTGCGCGCTGATCGTGGACAAGGCCCTGGGCACCGTTGCCTCGGTGGGAGCGCATCACGTGGAACTCAACAACCGCAGCGCGGTGATCGAGAGCACCACGCCGGTGGAGGCCGTGCGGGATGTGGTGAAGGCCATCCGCGACAACGGGTACGATGTGCCCACCCTGAGGCGCACCTTCCCCGTCACCGGTATGACCTGCGCGAGCTGCGTGAGCAGTGTGGAGAGCATGCTTCTGGCCCAGCCCGGTGTGCTGAAGGCCGCCGTGAACCTAGCCACCAACACCGTGCAGGTGGAGTACGTGCCCGGTGTGATCGACGAGCGCCGCATGCGTGCGGTGGTGCAGAGCATCGGCTACGACCTGCTGCTCGGCGATGAGCACGAGGCCACCGCCGACCTGGAGGAGATCCAGCGCGCACGCATGAGCTCCCTGAAGCAACGCCTATGGGCCTCCATCGCACTGAGCACACCGCTGGTGGTCATCGGCATGTTCCTGATGCACGAGCCCTGGGCCAACTTCGTGATGTGGGCCCTGAGCACGCCGGTGGTGCTGGTCTTCGGCCGCTCGTTCTTCATCAACGCGTGGAAGCAGGCGAAGCACCGCAGCGCGAACATGGACACGCTGGTGGCCCTGAGCACCGGCGTGGCCTACGCTTTCAGCGTATTCAATACCGTCTACCCGTCGTTCTGGACTGCTCGCGGCCTTGCACCGCATGTGTATTTCGAGACCGCTGCGGTGGTCATCACCTTCATCCTGCTCGGCAAGTTCCTGGAGGAGCGGGCCAAGGCAGGCACGAGCAGCGCGATCAAGAAACTGATGGGCCTGCGCCCCAGTACCGTGCTACGCGAACTATCCGACGGCAGTACGAAAGAAGTGCCCATCGCCGAAGTGAACGTGGATGATATCCTGGTGGTGCGGCCCGGCGAGAGCATAGCGGTAGATGGAGAAGTGGTTGGAGGGGAGAGCTA
>DAOORM010000386.1:0-2631 GCA_035389265.1 Flavobacteriales bacterium
TCCTCC
Organism: Flavobacteriales bacterium; assembly: GCA_035389265.1. Taxonomy (GTDB): domain Bacteria; phylum Bacteroidota; class Bacteroidia; order Flavobacteriales_F; family PHOS-HE28; genus PHOS-HE28. The sequence continues at coordinate 7 of DAOORM010000386.1, forward strand.
AGCACGGGGGTGATGTCGCGGAACAGGATGCCGGGTTTCGGGAAATCCGGAACGGCACGGATGGTGGCCTTCAGCCTGTTCTCGAGTTCGGTCACTCCACGGAGAGGTAGGGTGCAAGTTTACGGAAGACCTCTTCACCCACCGCCGCACAGCCTTTGATATCGGCCACCGATCGGAACGGACCATGTTGTTGGCGGTACGCGATCAACGGCTTGGCGATCTTCCACCGCACGTAGGGGTGCGCCGCCAGCTCCTCCACGGTGCAGGTGTTAATCGGGATCCGCCGCACGGCGAGGGTATCGAGGGTCAGGAACTCCTTCAACTTCAAGACGGCATCGGGCTTGTCCCTGAGCACGAACACCTCACCCAGTTGGTCCAACGAAACGAAACCGCCCAACAGGTCCCGGTATTTCACGATGCCCCGTGCGAAGGCCGGACCGATCCCAGGCAAAGCGATCAAGGCGCTGGTATCGGCTGTGTTCACCTCCACGGATCGTGCAGTTCGCGGCGCATAAGTGGCTCGCTCCCGGATCGTTGACGCTTGGGCTTCGTACGATCCTTGATCCGCCCATTGTTTCTTCCGTTCGCGCCTGGCCGTATTTTCCCTAACGAAGGAATCTGGCAGTAGGATGTAGGGCTCCAGCGCAGCGTACTGGTCTGGTCGGATGCTGTACATGCGCCCGAGGTCCTTCTTGGTCCGGAAACGTCCGCCTTTGTTCTGGTAGCGCTCCACCCCATCGATCTGTCGGTCCGTCAGGCCGAGCACTCGCCATTCTTCACGCCCGATCGAATTGGGATCGAAGGGAAAGAGCTTCTGTGGCACGCTATCCGCCTGAGCTTCTGATCGTGATGCCACCCAAGCTTCGATGCGGGCGCGCTGTTGTGCCAGATCATACTCCTTCGGTGGCCTCAGCCACTGCTCGTATACCACCCAGCCCGAAAGGACCAGCAGGATGCCCATGAGCCAAAGTGTCCCGCGTCGCTCTTCGTGGTGCATATCGAGCAGATCCTTGATCCGCTCCTTGAGCGTTGTGGTCCGTTGCTGACTCCTCATACGCATGCTCTGCGGCCAAGACTCGGGAGCAGCGAGTATTGGACGCAGTGAATGTGCTTACCGGGGAGAGGCGTTGGGCGGGTTGATAAAAAAGGATCGATACCGGGGCCGACCTGCGGGAGAGGATCAAGCCGACGCCGTTACAATTGTAGTCGATCCGCGCGATCGAAAAAAAGATGAAGCGCGAAAGGATCGACCCTTGCTAACCAGCCAGTTGGTCGCGCAGAACAGCCAAGCCGGCTTCAAAGCCTCTGGGGGAATAACCGAGGTCCTTCCGTGCCTTGTCCAGGACGAAGCCGGTCTTGGGTGGTCGTTTGGCGGGTTGTCAGAGCGTGTCACTTTTCACCGGCGAGACCACGGAGGTGTCAAGGTGGAAGAACTCCCCCACCCTGTTCACCAGTTCCAGGATGCTCATGCCATCCGGGCCGCTCAAATTGTAGATGCCGGTAGCTCCTCGCTTGGCGATCCGGATGCAACCATCGGCCAGATCTTCAGCCAGGGTGGGCATCCGCCACTGGTCATCCACCACCTTGATGGGCTGGCCCTTCTCCAAGGCACTCTTGGCCCAGAGCACCACGTTGCTGCGGCTGAGGCCTTCGGCGATGCCATAGACGATGATCGTGCGCGCGATGGACCACTTCGATAACCGGCTGTTGATCACTATCCGTTCGGCGTCCAACTTGCTCTGGCCGTAGATGCTCAAGGGGGCTGGCTCATCCTCTTCGCGGTACGGGCCGTTCTTCCCATCGAAGATGAAGTCGGTGCTCAAATGGATGAAATGTGCACCCTGGCGCTCGGCAGCTGTCACCAGGTTGCTGGTAGCCGTTACGTTCTGAAGGGCACAGGCCACAGGGTCCAGTTCGCAGGCGTCCACATTGGTCATGGCCGCGGTATGGATCACCACCTCCGGCCTGAAGGCATCGAAAACGGTATCCACCTCTTCTGCCACGGTGATATCCATGGCACGGTAGTGCGATCCAAGTGGATCCGGGGTACGGTCCGATCCGCGGCTGGTGGCCAGCAGGTTCACTTCCGGGTCGTTGCGCAGCGCAGAGACGAGTTTCTGGCCGAGCAGTCCGTTGGATCCGGTGATGAGGATACGCATGGGCCGAAACTACAAGCCCGAACGAGAATCGTGGGAGCCTGATCGGAACACCTTAGAGTTCCCAGACCGTGCTGCGCTTCCCGATAGGTCTTTTGATGTGCTCTTTGTGCTGAAGCACGAAGGCCATCACGAGGTAGACCACGAGGTGTACACCGGCAGTGATGAAGCTGAGGTAAATGAAGGAAAGGCGCACCTGCTCCAACTTGATGTTGAGCTTATGGGCCCACCATTCACAAACGCCAAAGGCTTGACGCTCGAAGTATGTCTTGATGCTATCGATCATCGGTCCTGCGGAACTTGGACGCTGGCACGGAGCAATTGGTTGCCGACGCCGCAAGATAAGCATCGCCGGGCCGAGCAGTACATGTTCTTCAATTCCAAGAGCGCCTGGCCCCGAGCCGCAGTATCGGCCACCAAACCCAGCCCTGCCCACCCGGCGAGTACGGCATTCGATTCCGGGGGTAGT
>DAOORM010000387.1:0-2630 GCA_035389265.1 Flavobacteriales bacterium
TGGAGGAGTTGCGGGCGGCCATCCGCGAGCTGAAGGCTGCCAAAGTGGAGATCGGTAAGGGGGCCTACGGTTTCAACCTGATCGTGAACAAGAGCAACCCGAAGGCCGCCAAGCAGCTGGAGATGCTGTGCGAAGCGGGTTGCGACTTCATCATTACCTCGCTTGGCAGTCCGGAGGAGACGATCAAGGCGGCACACCAGGTGGGCATCAAGGTCTTCTGCGATGTCACCGACCTGCGTTTTGCGCAGAAAGTGGAGGCCCTGGGTGCCGATGCCGTGATCGCCGTGAACAACGAGGCGGGCGGTCACCGCGGCGGACTTTCACCCCAGGAACTGATCGTGCTGTTGAAGAAGCATTGCAGCATCCCCGTGATCTCGGCCGGTGGTGTGGGCAACAAGGCCGAAATGGACCAGATGCTGGCCTACGGTGCCGAGGGTGTGTCGGTGGGCAGTCCCTTCATCGCCTCGGCGGAAGCGCCCATCACGGATGACTACAAGCAGGCCTGTGTTGAGTATGGTGCGAAGGACATCGTGCTCACGGAGCGGATCAGCGGCACGCCGTGTACGGTGATCAACACGCCTTACGTGCAGAAGGTGGGCCTGCGTTCCCCGTGGATCGAGCGGATGCTGAACACGAACAAGAGCCTGAAGAAGTGGGTGAAGATGCTGCGCTTCTACATCGGCATGAAGGCCACGGAGGTGGCGGCCCAGCAGGTGACCTACAAGACCGTATGGGTGGCGGGGCCCAGCATCCAGCACACCAAGGCCGTGGAGCCGGTGCGGGAGATCGTGAGGCGCTTGGTGGGGTGAAGCATAGCCTGGCCGCAGGTTGGGTCATCGACCGGAAATGGACGGGGATGGACGTGAATGGAATGCGAGGAGATCTTCACGTCCATCCGCGTCCATTCATTGCCCGCCTGATGCGTTCGTTCGGGGGATCGCCCCAGTGGACCGCTGTGGTCAGCGACCAGGCAGGGCCCTTTTCCATGCCAGCACCGGGGCCTCCACCAGCCTCCAGGAAAGGAGGCCATAACCACAGGTCACGACGAGCGAAGCGGCGAACATGGACCAGTCCGTGAGGCCGAAGGTGGAGAACAAGAGCTGCTGGATCGGCCAGCCCGCCAAATAGACGCCGTAGCTGATGTCCATGGGCACGAACGACCCCGTGTTCGCCCAGATAGGAAGGACGGCGCAGCCGATCACCAGGGGAGGCAGGAGGATATACCAGAACGCATCCGACGGGTTAAACAGCACAGTGGCCAGTGCAAGAACAGCAAGGATGGATAGGAAGACCCACGGCTTTGCGAACCAATGCTCCGCGCCCAGCTGCGCAATGATCACCCCACCGACGAAGAACGGCGATAGCCTGGCGATGCGGTCCAACTCGAAACTGGTATGGGGGAAGATGTATGACACGTCCATCTGTATGATGGCGAAGGCTAGGAGGTACACCATCCCCAGCAGCGGGACCAGCACCTTCGCGTTGCGCGGGACAAGGAACGGAAGCAGCAGAAGGAGGTAGAAGAAGATCTCATAGGGTATGGTCCACAGGGAGACATTGACCGCATGGACGGGGAGTTCGGTGAACACGCCGGGGAGATTGAAATGAACCCCTCCGCGCAGCATCCAGAACGGGTTGGACAGGAAGTACCAAAGCTGGGGATGCGTCCAATATTCCGCAGGACCCAGCGAAGTGAAAAGGGCTCCCAACAGCACCGATAGCACCATCACCGCGACCAATGCCGGCAGCAGCCTCAGGCCGCGCTTCGCCAGATAGGTCCAGGGGCCCGCACTCGCCCTCATACTGCGCCAGACCAGGAAGCCGCTGATCACGAAGAAGCCATCGACCGCGATCCCGGAGATGGCCAGCGTACCGTTGGACAACTGCCAAAGCGGCTCGGGGACCGGCCCGAACGCGAACGAGTGCGCGTAGAGCACGGAAAGCGCGAAGACAAGCCGCAGAAAGGTGAACCCGTTGCCGCGATGTCGCTCGTCCTTCAGCGCATTGGCCATCGGAGCCTATGCAAGGGAGCTCAGGCCAGGACCTCCTTCACCCGGTCGGCAGCCTCTTGCAGGGCCACAGCGCTCAGCACCTTCAGGCCGCTGTCGTCGATCAGCTTCTTGGCCTCGATGGCGTTGGTGCCTTGCAGGCGAACGATGATGGGGACGGTGATGTCTCCGATGTTCTTGTAGGCATCCACCACGCCCTGTGCCACACGGTCGCAGCGCACGATGCCGCCGAAGATGTTCACCAGGATCGCCTTCACTGTGGGGTCCTTCAGGATGATGCGGAATGCTTTCTCCACACGGGCGGCGTCGGCCGTACCACCGACGTCGAGGAAGTTGGCGGGTTCGCCACCGCTGAGCTTGATGATGTCCATGGTGGCCATGGCGAGGCCGGCTCCGTTCACCATGCAGCCCACGTTGCCGTCGAGCTTCACGTAGTTGAGGCCAGCTTCACCGGCTTCCACCTCGATGGGATCCTCCTCGGTCTTGTCGCGCATCTCGGCGTAGTCCGGGTGGCGGTAGAGGGCGTTGCCGTCCAGGCGCACCTTGGCATCCACGGCGATCACCTTATCGTCGCTGGTCTTGAACACGGGGTTGATCTCGAACATGGCGGCATCGCAGCCT
>DAOORM010000388.1:0-2630 GCA_035389265.1 Flavobacteriales bacterium
ACAGGTACTCTTCGATCACCGGGGTGAGCCGGTGGATCTCATCGATGAAGAGCACATCGTGCGGTTCAAGGTTCGTGAGCAGGCCCGCTAGATCCGCCGGCTTATCGAGGACAGGCCCGCTGGTGATGCGGATGCCGACACCCATTTCCTGGGCGATGATGTTGGCCAAGGTGGTCTTCCCCAAGCCAGGCGGTCCATGCAGCAGCACATGGTCCAAGGCTTCACCCCGCTGCTTCGCGGCCTGCACGAAGACCTTCAGGTTGTCGGTGACCGCCTTCTGCCCTGCGAATTCGCCGAACTGGCGCGGACGAAGTACCTGCTCCAGCTCCTTGTCGGAGGCGGAACGTTGTTCATTGCGGACATTGAAACCGTCGGACATCGCTCAAAAGTAACGTTGGTGCAGCTGAACGATCATCACCGTTCACCGCCGTAGTCGCGATACAAGTCCTCGAAGAAGACCTTCAGGCCTATGGTGTAGATCGGTGCGGTGAGGCGCTCGTCGAGGCTATGTCGGGTGCGCATGACCAAGCGGTAGCCCCAGCCTGCTCCCACACCGAAATACTTCAAGAAGCGGTATTGAACGGTCATGCTGGGCTCATAGATCACCACCCCGGAACGGAAGAGCTTCTGGCGGCGATCCGCGAGGTCGCGGTAGACCACCGACCCGGACCCAACTCCTAGTTGCACGGGAATGCGCACCTCCCATGGACCGCGCTGGTAGAACGCATAGTCCACGTAGGCGTTCACATAACCCAGGCGCAGCCGGGATGAACGCAGACCAAGGCCATCCACGAACCGCTCACGTTCCACCGGCGTGAACAGGAAGCTGTACCCGACGCCATACTGGTACCTGCGCGCATGTTCCCATCCGAGCTTCACGCCGGCCATCCGCACGTTGCGATTGCTCACGAACGATCCTTTCAGGTCAAGCCGCGCGATCAAACGCGGCCGTTCCTTCGCGAACAGCGCGATGCTGTCCAGCAATTGCGCGCGCCCGTGAGCGGACGTGCAGAGGATCAGCAACAGGAGATAGGTCCGCATGGAACGCGAATGTCCGCACCCAAAGATGCGGACATTCACCTGCCTTGATCGGCTTATGATCTCAATGTTCCTCCTCGCCGTGTTCCAGCGGAGTGATCTGGCTCACCCAATCCTCGGCTTTGCCGGGCTTGCTGTAGTCGTAAGGCCAGCGGTACACCACCGGCAGCGGACCAGGCCAGTTGCCATGTAGATGCTCCACGGGTGTGGTCCATTCCAGGGTGTTGCTCTTCCACGGGTTCTGCACGGCTTTCGGACCACGCCACACGCTGTAGAAGAAGTTGTAGGTGAAGATCACCTGGGCCAGCGCGCCGATGATGGCGAACACCGTGACCAGGATGTTGAGGTCCACCACGCCATCGAACATCGGGAACTCGCTGTAGCTGTAATAGCGACGGGGCGCGCCAGCCAGGCCGATGAAGTGCATGGGGAAGAACACGCCGAAGGCGCACACGAAGGTGATCCAGAAGTGGGCATAGCCCAGCTTCGTGTTCATCATCTTGCCATACATCTTCGGGAACCAGTGGTAGATGCCCGCGAACATGCCGAAGATGGCGCTCATGCCCATCACGATGTGGAAGTGGGCGATCACGAAGTAGGTGTCGTGGATGTTGATGTCCAGCGCGCTGTCCGCAAGGATGATCCCCGTGAGGCCGCCTGCGATGAAGGTGGCCACCAGCCCGGTGCTGAACAGCATGGCCGGGGTGAAGACGATGTTGCCGCGCCACAGGGTGGTGATGTAGTTGAACACCTTCACCGCCGAGGGGATGGCGATGAGCAGGGTGGTGAACACGAACACGCTGCCGAGGAAGGGGTTCATGCCGGTGACGAACATGTGGTGCCCCCACACGATGAAGCTGAGGAAGGCGATGGCGATCAATGAGCCGATCATGGCGCGGTAGCCGAAGATGGGCTTGCGCGCATTGGTGGAGATGATCTCCGAGGTGATGCCGAAGGCGGGCAGGATCACGATGTACACCTCGGGGTGCCCAAGGAACCAGAACAGATGCTGGAACAGGATGGGGCTGCCGCCGGTATTGTCCAGCGCTTCGCCAGCGATGTAGATGTCGCTCAGGTAGAAGCTGGTGCCCAGCGAGCGGTCCAGCAGCAACAGCAGGGCCGCGCTCAACAGCACCGGGAAGCTCAGGATGCCGATCACCGCCGTCAGGAAGATCGCCCACATGGTCAGCGGCATGCGGGTCATCTTCATGCCCTTGGTGCGAAGGTTCAGCACGGTGGCCACGTAGTTGAGGCCGCCCATCAGCGAGCTGGCGATGAACAACGTCATGCTCACCAGCCACAGCGTCATGCCCGCGCCGGAACCCGGCATGGCCTGCGGCAGCGCGCTCAGCGGCGGATACACGGTCCATCCGGCGCTGGCAGGCCCGCCTTCCACGAACAGCGAGGCCAGCATCACCACGCTGCTGAGGAAGAAGAACCAGTACGAGAGCATGTTGATGAAGCCGCTCGCCATGTCGCGCGCGCCCAGCTGCAAGGGGATCAGCAGGTTGGCGAAGGTGCCCGACAGGCCGCCGGTGAGCACGAAGAACACCATGATGGTACCGTGGATCGTGACCAGCGCCAGGTACATG
>DAOORM010000389.1:0-2626 GCA_035389265.1 Flavobacteriales bacterium
TCCACGTCCACGGTCAAGGTGCGCGTGCCTTCATCGAACTGCGTGGCCGCACCGATGTTCGATGAAGGCACGCGCACACACCGACCGGCCAAGGACCAATTGACCGCCGAACGCTGTGCGGTTCATCAGACCCAGCGGCTGCGCGTTCACGCCGAAGTAGGACCAGAGGGAGGTGCCCCAGGTGGTGCGGAAGTCCGGTTGGTTCCCCGAAGGCACCGATAGGCCCCCGCCATGCACACCCACCACGATGAAGTCGTTGGGGTTGGCGGCCAGCAGGTTCGCCGCGATGGTATGCCCTTGCGGACAGATAGGGCAGTTCACCGCCGTGAATTCCTCCAGGATCCCGGTGCGGTTGCTCGGCACGGTGGAGACCAAGGTCTGGGCGGCTAGGGTGGTGGGAGCCAGAAGGGCAAGTAGAGCGAGGCGCATGGTGGTTCGGAGCTTGGGCAGCAAACGTACCGGCCATCTATCACGGTAAGATCACGGTCCTCCATGCTCCGCAGGGTGATGCCCTATACGTTCAGCGCAGCTGACGATCACCTTCGGCGATGGGCAGGTCGTTGATGCTTGCATACCGCTTGCGCATATGGCCGTGCGCATCGAATTCCCAGTTCTCGTTGCCATAGCTACGGTACCATTGGCCATTGGTGTCGCGCCATTCGTATTCGAAGCGCACGGCGATCCGGTCCGGGCCGTGTGCCCAGTATTCCTTCTTCAGGCGGTAGTCCAGCTCCTTCGCCCACTTCCGTTCCAGAAAGGCGATGATCTCCGCGTGGCCGTTGATGAACTCGTTCCGGTTACGCCATTCACTATCCACCGAATAGGCTTTCACCACCCGGTGCGGATCCCTGCTGTTCCACGCGTCCTCGGCCAGTTGGATCTTCAGTTTAGCGGTTTCCTCGGTGAAGGGTGGTACTGGTGGTCTAGGGTCCATGGTCGGGTCGGGGTTCACTACAAGGCTACGAACGGTCCACCGGACCACCTGTGGTGGCCCGGTGGAAGTACGCATGATGATTCACGATGCCACACGGTCCAACTCGACCGCCACGGGGAAGTCGATGGCGAACTGCCCGAAGTTGTGCAGGTAGTTGCTGATGATCTTGTCGCCGATCACCATCAGCGCATCCACCAGGTGCCCTTCGTTGTATCCGGCGGCGAAGAAGGTTGTACGGGTGGCTTCGCTCACGCGGCCTTTGGTGCGCACCACCTCCCCCGCGAACGCCACAAGTGCGTTCAATTTGGCGTCATCGCTATGCCCCCGGCGCAGGTCCAGGATCTGTTCCTCGTTGAAGCCGTTCATCTTGCCCAGCACGGTATGGGCGCTTTGGCAATAGCGGCATCCGTTCTCCTGGCTCACCACCAGGTTGATGGCCTCGCGCTCCTTGTTCGTCAGGCTTCCTTTGGAACGGTTCTGGAAGTCCAGGTAGGTGCCCAATGCGCTCTTGCTGTGCGCGAATGCGGCGTACAGGTTCGGGGTCATACCGAGGTTCTTCTTCAAGGTGTCGAAGATGGCTTGGTTGTCCGGGGTCACTTGGTCACGGGTGGGAACGTTCAGCGTTTTCATGGTGTGTGGGTTGCGTCGTTGTTTTTTGACGATGCAAAGCAGCCACCACCGTGGCGTAGGAAGAATGGTGGGACCACCCGACCGCATGTCGATACTTCCCGAGAAGGCTTATCCAGGGAGCAGACCCGCCTTGCGGAAATCCGCCGGCGCCCTGCCCGTGCGTTGTTTGAAGAACTTGCTGAAGTGCGCCGCATCCTCGAAACCGATGGCGAAAGCGATCTCCTTCACGGAGCTGTCGGTGAAGAGCAGCATGCGCCGGGCCTCTAACGCTACGCGGTGGTGGATCACCTCCAGGGGTGTGCGATCGCTGTGCTGTTTGAACACGTTGCTCAGCGTCTTCGGGGAGCGGTGTAGCAGTTCCGCATAGTACTTCACGGTATGGTGCTCCTTGTAGTGGTTCTCCACCAACAGGTTGAAGTGCCGCACCAGGTCCACGGAGTCCTCGGGCAGTCCCTGAGGTGAGCGCTGCTCGCGGGCCAGGCGCGTGACCAGGATGATCAACCGCTTCAAGAGCGTTCGCAACATTTCGCCCTGCACGCGGTCCTTGTAAGTGAATTCGTCCAGCATCACTTGCCTCAAGAGTGCGAACCGCCGTTGCATGGCCGCATCCATGCCCAACGTGAAGACCTCCGTGTTCGAATAGAACAAAAGACCCACACAGGATACTTCCTGGTCATGGTCCACCACGCAATAGAATTCCCGGTTGAACTGCCACGCCACGATGGCTTCTGGGGAATCGAAGGCGAAGGTCTGGTTCACCATCAGGGGGAGTATACTGTTCTCCGGTAGCACGATGGTCTCCCCGTCCACGCGCACATGCTGTGTTCTTCCTGGGTTCCAGGCAATGGTCAGCAAACGCTCATCACGCTCACGGAAAAAGTCGCGTGCGAGCTTCGCTTCCGCCTCATGCATGCGGAAGAGGCCACCCGTGGCTTCATCGGCGAAGGCATGTATCACGGTACAAAAATCGGTCGGTGCGCGTTACCTGCGTCCTTCGGCTACCTCTTTTCGTATCATGCCATCCGGGGCTTGCTCAATTCCCCGTCGATCCCATGGATACCC